>JAFKFP010000044.1 GCA_017308185.1 bacterium
CATCAACAGCAGCCCCTCGTTTGACCCCGACGCCTTCGAACGCGGCGATGCTGCCGCCATCCAGGCGGTGCTCAATGCCAAGGACGGTCCACTTTCCAACCGCGCCACCAGCGGCCTCTACTCCAGCGGTTCGACGTTCAAGCTCATCACCGCCGCGGCCGGGCTTGTCTATGGCGGTTACACGCCCGAGAGCACCCTTCCGTGCCCGCCTGTGTGGACGGGCGTCGGCGAGCCACGCAAGAACTGGGAGCCGTTCGACCGCGGCAACCTCACCATTGCCGAGGGCCTCGAACACTCGTGCAACCCGGTCTTCTATCAGATCGGGCTCACCCTTTATAACACGGACCCAAACGACCTCTCGAAGATGGCGCGGCTCTTCGGGTTCGGTTCGCCCACCGGCGTGAAAGGGATCGCCGAAGAGGGCGGTCTCGTCCCCGACCCCGCATGGAAACAGAAAAACAAGGGCCAACAGTGGTTCCCGGGTGATTCCGTCAACCTCGCCATCGGCCAGGGATACCTGCTCATCACGCCGCTCCAGCTCGCGAACGCCTACTCGACGTTCCTCGCCGGCGAACTCCGCACGCCGGTGCTCCTCAACGGCACGCAGGCGAAGGACGAAGGCGCGTTACCGCTCACGGCCGCCCAATCGGCCACGCTCAAGCAGGGGCTCAAGCTCGTGACCGGCCCTAACGGCACCGCCGCCTCCGCGTTCGCCAACCTCGGCTACAACGATTTCCTCGGCAAATCCGGCACCGCCGAAGATTCGGGCGAACAGAGCCACGTCGATTTCGTCGCCGCCGCCCCCGCCGAAACGCCCACCGTCCTCTGCACCGTCTTCCTCGATCATGGCACCTCCGGTTCGACGCAGGCCGGCCCAATCGCGCGCGATATCGTGCTAGCCGCGCTCGCTGAGGGCCTGTAGGACCACGCAGGTTACCGCTCGGTAAGACATCCATCCCACGCTCCGCTACCATCGTCATGAGCGGAACTGCCACCGAGGTGTGTCCCAATGGAATTCAAATTCACCGCCGAACACGACGCCCTTCGCGCCGAAGTCCGGTCCTTCCTTAGCGCGAACATCCCGTCCGGCCCCGGGCCATCGCGGCCCACGAGCCAGGAGAACTGGGATGATCAACTCGTTTTCCTCAAGAAGATGGCAGAGAAGAATTGGGTCGCGCCCGCATGGCCGAAGGAGTACGGCGGCCTTGGCTGGCCCCACATCCAGCAGATGATCTTCAGCGAAGAGCTCTCGTACGCCGGCGCGCCCGATGCCGGCCGCGTCTTCAGCGTCGGCATGATCGGCCCGACGCTCATCGTCCACGGCAGCGAAGAGCAGAAGAAGCAGCACCTCCCCAGGATCACCAGCGGCGATGTCATCTGGTGCCAGGGCTACTCCGAACCCGGCGCAGGCAGCGACCTCGCATCGCTCCAGGCACGCGCCACCCGCGATGGCGATGACTACGTCGTCAACGGCCAGAAGATCTGGACGACCGGCGCGCACCACGCCGACTGGTGCTTCCTCCTCGTCCGCACAGACCCCGATGCGCCCAAACACCGAGGCATCTCGTTCCTGCTCGTCGACATGAAGACGCCGGGCATCAGTGTCCGCCCCATCGTGAACATGGCCGGCTACCACGAGTTCAACGAAGTGTTCTTCGAAGATGTCCACGTCCCCGTCGCGAACCGCGTCGGCGAGGAGAACCGCGGCTGGTACGTCGCCATGACCCTGCTCGACTTCGAACGCTCCAGCGTGGCCTCCATCGCAGCGAACCAGCGTTCGCTCGAACAGCTCGGCGAGCACCTCCATGGCACGAACGTGGGCGGCGCGTACAACAACGTCCTCCGCCACCGCCTCGCCGACCTCTGGGTCAGCAACGAAGTCGGCCGCCTGCTGAGCTACCGCATCGCCTGGATGCAGGAAGCCGGTCGCGTCCCGAACTACGAAGCCTCCGTCATCAAGATCTTCGCCACCGAATTGGGCCAGAAGATCCTGAACTTCGGCGTCAACGTTTTCGGCCCGTCCGGCGCGCTCGAGCCCGGCTCGAAATACGTCCCGCTCGATGGCGTCATGGAGAAAGGCCACCTATCCGCCGTCTCCCCAACGATCTACAGCGGCTCCAGCGAAATCCAGCGCAACATCATCGCCCAGCGCGGCCTCGGCCTCCCGCGCGACTGAACAAGAGCAGGGGGTCGGTACCGCGACCGGGAGTGAGCGGCGGTCGCGAGTTTGAAGCCTACGTGGGAGCGACGACATGGATACCGACTTGTTCCGCCAACAGCGCGACAACATCAAACGCCTGCTCGCCGCCGGCATCGGCTGTGCGCCCAATGATCTTGAGCGCGATCAGCTGGCGATCGTCGACCGGCCCCACGTGAACGCGTGGTATGCCGCCACAGCCGTCAGATTTGGCGTCGGGGCGGTGGTAAGCGTTGAACCGCGCTTCCGAAGCTACGTCGAGCGCCACGTGCCCAGTCCCTACTTCCATGCGCTCCGGCCCGAACTTCTCCAGCGCATGGCGGATGATTGTTCCACGGCATCGGAGACGCTCACGTACCATCCGCCGAGCATCTGCTGGGGCATCAGCGAGATGCCAGCCCGCCATTCCCAGCCGAGCGGACACCGCTTGGAACTGGTAGGACGTGACTGGATGAATGAACGACTCGGCCAGCCGGGCTGGTTGAATGGCATCGGCAGCGAAGCAACTGCACGACAGCTGCGCAACCAGTTCGCGTTCGCGGTCTTTGATCGGGACGACAGTCTGGCGGCAGTCGGCGGCGTCTTTCTGACCTATGGCCTGCATGAGATTGGCGTTGATGTCGCGCCTGAATATCGCGGCAAGGGGTACGGCACCCTCGTCGTCCGGACGGCGTGCCGCGAGATCCTCGAACGCGGCGAGACGCCTCTGTACGGCTGCGCCGCGGACAACATCCGCTCCCAGCGCACCGCACTGACAAGCGGCTTCCTGCCTGTCTACTCGGAGGCCACCGTCACGGTGGCTACTCTCAAATAATCGTCCCGAATTTCGTACAAGACACCCGCCGCTCTGCACCGTACCCTCTGCAATCGAACATCGAACGAGGAGCGCCCCCGATGACGCAGGACGCAAACGAAATGGATTGGACCACCTGGTACGACCGCTGGGAGCGGCAGCAAGAGGCGTACGTCGCGTACCGCGAGGACCGCTTCAACGCCATGCTTGCGATGCTCGGTTCGCTCCCCCCTGAATTCGTTGCCGTCGACCTGGCCTGCGGCCCCGGTTCGCTCGCGCGCCGCATCCTCGGCCAATTCCCCGGTGCCCGCGTCATCGCTATCGACTTCGACCCCGTCATGCTCGCGATGGCGCGCGCTGCCATTCCCGCCAGCAACGGCCGCCTGACCGTTATTGACGGCGACCTCGCGGACCCGGAGTGGCCCGCACGGCTCGGCCTCGAGCAAGTTGATGCGGCCGTCAGCACGACTGCCATCCACTGGCTCCATGCTGGCGACATTCTCAAGCTGTACCGCACCGTCGCGGGACTCCTCCGTCCCGGCGGCATCTTCATGAATGGCGACCACATGGAGTTCGGCGCGGCTCAGCCGCTGCTTCACGCCGCGGCCAGGCGCGTCCGCAATGCACACTCAACGCGTGCCTTCGAGAGCGGCGCCGAGGAAGCCGAACAGTGGTGGGCGGCTCTCGCCGAACAGCCGGCCGCCGCCGATCTGCTCGCCGCCCACAACCAGGCGTTCGCGGCGAAGGAACGCCCTTCCTACGACCCCGGCTTCGTTCTCCACGAGGCCGCCCTCCGTGACGCCGGCTTCCGTGAGGTGGCCACGACCTGGCAGTTCTTCGAAAACCGGGTGCTCACTGCCATTCGCTAGCGCGGCAACGCGAGAATCTCGGCCGCGTCCGAACACGATGCGACCGGCAATCCGCCTTCACGGCAGAGCGCGACGGCCCGCTGCACCAACTCCACGTTCGAGGGCTGTCCCTCGCCCTCATAGTCTTCGAGACCAACACGCAGGTGCCCGCCGCGCTCTAGCGCCAATCGCGCGAAGCCGCCCTCGAACACATCGCCGCCGAGGACTCGAGCATCTCCAGGTACGCATTCAACGATGCCTCGCTCGCCGGCAATCCGAATGGCGAGGTTGGCCCCCCGAAGTACAGCTTTACGAGTGCTCCCTGGGGAAGCGCGCCGGCACGATGGTATGCCAGTACGGCGCGCAGAAAGCCGGGCTCAAAGATCGAGAGGCTCGGCCCTAGCCTGAGTTCGCGGCACCTGTCCATCGTGTAGCGCACGTAAGCCGGGTCGTTCTCGTACACGCCCGCGCCGACGTTCGTCGATCCGGGGTCCACCAGGCCGATGCGAAGGACGTTGTCTCCCGCCAGTCTCACGATGTGCTGGTACCGCTCTTCGGCGTTGGTGTGCGGCCCGCCCCCGGCCATTGTCGGGTAGAGGAGCGCGTCCGGCCGCTGCGCCAGTACCGGGCGCCACGCTTCCAGGTACGGCTGCGCGTCGTGACGCCCGTTTCCGCCGATAACCGGGTCGTCTGTGTGGTTATGCACGATCGCCGCACCCGCTTCGAAACACCGTAACGCGTCCGCGGCGACCTCTCCCGGGGTGCGCGGCACCGAGGCGTTGCGCGCTTTCGGCGTCCCGCCGTTGATCGCTGCTTCGATGATCACACGGCCCGTCATGCGTGACCTCCGGGGTCCCGCGTGCTGCGCCTCACGCCCACGCTCACTCGGCCTCGAAGCCGATGCGACGATGCGTGTTGTCGCAGAACGGCTTGTTCTCCGACTGTCCGCAGCGGCAGAGCGCCGCCCGGTTGATCACGGGCAGGATCTCGTCGTTGTACAGCAACTCGACCGCGCCACGCACGTAATAAGGCCCGTTGCGCGAGGGGAAGATGCTCGGCGTTTCGTCTGGCGCTTCCGCTGGCCCGCCATCGAGCCGCTCGTACTGCAAAGCCCCGCTCGGGCACCGGTGGATGACCTCCGCGATCTCGTCCGCCGTGGCGTTTTCGGGCCGCACCCAGCGGCGTTCGCCCACGTCGAACACACCCGGCAAACCCTGCACGCACCGTGCCGCGTGGATGCAGCGGTTCGGGTCGAACGTCACCGATATCGCTTCAGAACGGTACTCCTGTATGCGCCGGGCCATCGCTAATACCCTCTCTCCGAGCGCCATCGCCGAATCCAGCCGGCATGCTCGGATGCGTGGTCGCTCACCAATCCCGCTTCGCCGTACAGCGATGCCTCCAGCGCTCGGTCGGGAACGGCAGCAATCGCGTCGAGGAGTGCCTCCTCCGTCTGCGCCAACTCCCATCGCGCCTGTGCCGGCGAAAATCCGCGCCGCAACTCGTACGCCATCGTGTTGTACGCCTCGTCCTGCGCGCCCGTCATCCGCCACGCCGAAGCGTGTCCCGCTCCGATACGCCGAATCTCCGCCGCCCGTACCTCATCCCACGCGGCAATGTGCGCGAGGTGGTCCGTCACGGACCAGCCGTCGAGCGACGTCTCCAACATCCGCTCATCGCTGAGACCATCGATAGCCGCCTCCAACTCAGCCCGGGCCTTTCGGTAGTGCTCAGCCAATGCGGTACGGTCCTCGGCCAACGCCGGCCTCCCTCGCTCAGTTGAAGATATTAATGATTTCGACCACGACGACGGCCCCGATCGCCACCGCGGTGCAGAACGCCACCCCGAACCAGGTCCGCGTGAACAGTTGATCGATCGACATGCATCACCCCCTTGGTCAACGTGTCCCCCATCATACTCCACCGTTCGTTCTCGCCTGTGCACGCTCGTTCCAGTGCGTGCCCCTCATCCGAAAGACCGATGGAAAACACGAACGGTCGTGCTTATCTGGGTTATGGCTTCTTCACTTTCCCGACCACAACCACCCCTCCCATTTTCCCCAGCGCTGGCTTCGCGCGGCGCTGACACGCGCTCAGGCTCCGCACATCCCGGTGCCTGGCAGGTGTTTGTCGTCGCCTCGCTTGGCATCTTCGTCGCAGCTCTCGATCTGAATGCCACGAACCTTGCGTTCCCGGCGATCGCACGGACGTTTCCGCATTCGTCATCGGCACTCTCATGGATCCTCAATGGCAACAGCATCGCCTACGGCGCGCTGCTCATCACCGCCGGACGGCTCGCTGATCGCCTCGGCCGCCGGCGCGTGTTTTTCGGCGGCCTCGCGATCTTCGCCGCGGGTTCTGCTGTGTCTGGCCTCTCGCCGTCACTCGAATGGCTGATAGCCGGCCGAGTTGTGCAGGGCGTCGGTTCGTCCGCCATGATCCCGTCGTCGCTCGGACTGCTGCTTGCGGCCGCACCCGCCGACCGGCGCGCAGTCTGGGTGGCGATGTGGGGCGCCGTCACCATGATGGCGGCAGCGCTGGGGCCCACGCTTGGCGGCGTCGTGATCCAGGAGGCGGGTTGGCGGTGGGAGTTCCTGCTGAATCTCCCGTTGGTCGCGGTCGCGCTAGTGTGGGGGCGCGCGGTCCTCACCGAATCGGCCAACGCCACAAGCGACGCCCCCGACGTGGCCAGTGTCGGGCTGCTCAGCGGTGCGCTGGGGTTGCTCGCACTGGCGATCGTCGAAGCACCTCGTTGGGGCTGGGTCGATTCGCGGACAGCAGCTGCCGCGAGCTTGAGCACCATCGCCTTCGTATGGTTCCTGGATCGTTCCTGGCACACGCCGAACCCCGTGGTCGATCTGCGGCTCTTCCGCGATCGCGAATTCGCGACCGCCAACCTGGGCACCGTCTTCATGGCAGGCGCAATGTTCACGCTGCTGTTCTGCCAGGTGCTTTTCCTGACCGGGACGTGGCACTACGGGCTGATCCAGGCCGGCTTCGCCGTCAGTCCCACGCCGCTCGCCTCGATGGTCGTGTCGTGGCGTGCCGGCCGCCTCGCCCAGCGCTATGGGTTCCGGCCGGTGCTGGTCGCCGGGTCCACGGTCTTCGCGGCCGGCGCGATGATGATGGCGTTCGCGCTCGATGCGTCCCCGGACTGGTGGACCCGCTGGCTGCCCGGCGCGTTGCTGGTCGGCGTGGGGATTGGGGCAACGATACCGATATTCAGCGCGGCCGCAGTCTCCGCGCTGCCATCATCCCAGTTCTCAGTCGGCAGCGCGGTGAACCAGACCGCGCGCCAGCTCGGGGCAATTCTCGGAGTATCGATATTCGTCGCGTTCATGGGGCCACAGCCGGACCTCGCACACTTCCGCGATGCGTACATGCTCTTCGCCGCCTGGTCGCTCACGGCTGCGATCGTGGTCGCCGTGGGGCTTCGGGCGCACGCACCAGCACATTCCGTCGAGGCCACCGCGGAAGCCGAACCGGTCGAGACCGCCGCCGCCTGAGCTCCTAGTTCGCTGGGAACGACGGCAGTTCCAGCGGCTCTTCATTCGTCATGACGCGCCGCAGCAGCTGGGCTGCGGCGCGTCGTGCCATGTCAAACGCGTTGTTGTCGTCCAGCAGCAGCGAATGCCGGTTCGCTGCGAACAGCAGCGCGCTCAGCTCAAATGTCAGGAGGCGGATGTCTGTCCCCGGCGCGAGTTCACCATTCACCACGGCTGCGCGGACGTTCGCCTCGAGGGCGTCAAGCCACGCCGACAGGCTGGCTGCCACAGCATCGCGTACGGCGCCCGGCCGGGCATCGAATTCGGCAGACACGTTGTACAGGAAGCATCCACCCCGTGCCGCGTTTTGTTCGACTCGTTCGAGGTAAGCGTTGGCGAGAGCCCAGAGACGCGAAAGTCCCGGTGAGGGCACATGACCAGCGACCTGATCGATCACTTCGCGCTTGAACCGGTCACGCGAGAAGGCGACCGTCGCGATCTGCAACCCCTCCTTGGAGCCAAAGTGGGCGAAAAGCCCGCTCTTACTCATGCCGAGATCGTCCGCGAGACGCCCGATCGACAGGCCTTCAAGGCCTTCGGCAATTGCGATCCGCGCAGCCCGGTCGAGAATGATGGCGCGCGTGCGCTGGCCGCGCGCGTGCTTGCGCTGCCCAGGATCAGCGGTGTCGTGGATGGCGGCAGTCATACCCTGATGATAGCACGCACGTTCGTGCCACCTGAGATGGAGCCGGGTTCACCCCATGGCCCTCGCAATCGCGTTCCGCAACAGCGTCACGTACGCGTCCGTCTCCCAGCTCGTGCGTAATGTCGGCGGCGTCTTCCCCTCAGGGTCCACGCTCTTGTCCACGAACGGCTGGCTGTTCGTCGCCGGGGTATGTGCGTGCCCGAGCGCGACGTACGTCACGTTCCCCTCGCCGAGGTCGCGTGTGTAGCCCATCACGCGCGTCTTCCCGTCAGCCAGCAGCGCGGTGTCCTTTTCGTACTGGAACCCGAACCCGGGCGGCGAGTTGTCCGGCCCCAGTTCGGCCGTTAATAGCACGCGCGCCTTCGGGTCGCTGCATTCCACCATGTACGGCTCGTCCACCGTCACGAACGTTTCCGGCATCCCGTCGGTCAGCCGGTCATCCGAACTGTGCACCTTCACCTCGAACTTCCGCACCGGCGGATGATTCAGGAAGAACCCTCCGAGCGTGTCGTGGTGTTCCAGGCGCGCCATCGCCCTGCGGCGGCCTTCACCATCGATGGGGACAGCGCGGCCGCCAGTCGTCCCATGCAGCCCGATCCAGTGCCCGCCCGCCTCGATCCATGCGCGAATGGCGCGGTCCTGGTCAGGTCCCGGATACGGCCCTGCGACGTATGTGATCAGCAAGCGGCTGATGGGCAGCCACCGCTCGACATCGATAAAGTCATTCGACGTCGAAGCCGCGATATCTTGCTCAGCGAGCAAGCCCAGCAGCCGCAGCCGCGCGTAGTCGTGGTCGTGGCCCGCGGGCCGTCCCGGCGGAAAGCCACCGGTGATGACATGAGCACGAGCGGGATAAGGTCCGGCCATTGTTCCGCCTCCAGCGCGAAGTCGCGCCGCGAGCCTAGCGCGTTTGGAGGTCCTTGGGTAGTGGCGGCACCCGCGCCGAAATCGCCCGGGCCGCGGAGCCGCGGGGCCGCTAGACCGGGCTAACCAGCGCCAACTCCCTCAGTGCGAAGTATGCCCCCGCACGTCCCCACGCCTGCTTCACCCGTCGCGCCGCTGGCATCGCCGCGGATTCGCCGGATTCGCAGAAGCGCACGAGCGGCTTCACGACTTCGTCCCACGAAAGCTCGGCGCCCACCGCCGCTGCGCGCTCCCGGCATGTCTCAGCAAAGGCCGCATCATCCAAAATGCGTTCGATGCCCGCGATCACGCCATTCAGGTCGCGCTCGGCCACCGCTATCCCGAACGGCTCGGCCGCGGCGCGTTCTGCCAGCACATCTCCCCGTGTGCAAAGCAACGGTAGCCGCGCCCGCAGCACGTCCACATACCGCGTCCGGAACGCAAACCTGCTCTCGATGTCCTCGTAGCCCAGGCACACTGCCATGTCCGATTCCGCCAGGTAATTGTCGATCTCCTCGTACGGCCGCCAGCCGTGCAGCACGAACACATTTCGCCCTTCAAGCCCACGCTCGCGCGCGAGTTCAATGGCCCGCTGCGTCGCGCCACGTGTGTGGTCGAACACCTTGTCGGGATGCTCAACGCCCAGGAACACCAGCTTGATCTCCGGTCTGCGCGTGGCGAAGTGCTCCATCGCTTCGAGCAGCGTGAACGGGTCGTTCCAGTCCGTGATGCTCCCGTTCCAGATTAGGATCCGGTCGTTGTCGCCGATGCCATCGACGACGCCGCGCAGCACGGGTCGCGTGTGCACGAGCGGCGCCGGCGACACCCCGTACGGCACGACGTCGATGAAGCTGCGAAGCGAAGGGTCGCGTTCGTACATGTCCGGCGGCACGAGTGCCAGCGCCATCAGCATCCCGATCCACATGTCGCGCTGCCGTTCATCCGCACAGAACATGTAGTCCGCCATCGAAAGCTGCAGGTTGAGATACCAGCGGTTGCTCGACATCCACGACCGTCGCCCGCGCATCCCGTTCTTCGAAAGCTCCATCCACTCGATATAGAAGGGTGTGTAGGCATCGAGCGCGAACCGCCGCTTGCCCAGCAGGCGCAGCAAATGCGGTTGGAAGTTGCGGCTAATCGTCGTGGGATGCTCTCGCGCCAGCTTCAGCGCGTCGCCGTTCGAAGCCCACTGCTGCATACGTACATTCGGCGCCGGTGCCGGGATCCCATCGTCGCTGCCAGGGATGGCAAGCGTAATCTCGTTTCCCGGCAGCGCGCGGCCCAGCGCCCCCGCAAGCTGGTACGCCCGGATTCCCGGCGAAGCCATCCGCGAGCCAACCGCCGCCCGCGAAATGATCAGGTGGTCAGGCATGGTGGCGTCCGCTGCAACGAGTCAGGCGCAAGGCGCCACCGAGGTCTGTCGCGCGGTCGCGTCCGAAGCCATCTCCGTGTCTCAGCGCGCAAACCTCAAGCGCGAGCACACCTGCACTCTGCCACCAAACCAGGTCCTCACACTGATGCACGCTGCCGGCCATTAGCCGAGAGCGTGCAGCGCGCCACCGCAAAGAGCAATTTGACGTTGCACTTTTCCCTTCCTTCCAGCACATACCCGGCGAATGCGCCATACTAACGGCAGGAAGCGGGAAGGCGCGATGACTACAACGACCACTGGCGATAGGGACGAAGACATGCCGCAGGGCACACCAATAGAGAACGCCGAACTCGGCGCGATGCCCCGCTGTGCGCGCTGTCACCTCTCGTATCTACCGGCGAAGTCCACGAGCGCGCTCAAGCTGACCTACTGCAGCTTCCTTTGTGAGTTGGGCGACCTCGGCTTCAGCATGAGCGGCCTCGAGAGCATGGAGCGCAAGAAGGCCGACGAAGCCGATCCGACCGAGCCACTCCTCGAAGACGCGCCGGCCGGCCGCTAACCAGACTGCCGCCGATCCAATCTCTTCGCGAACAGTAGAGCTTTAGGCAGTGACCGCGGCGCCGAGATGTTCGAGGAACGCTGCGTTGTATTCGCTGGCGTGCTCGATGCAACCGACGTGCCCGCCCGGCAGCAGCTTCACTGTTGATCCCGGGATGAGCTTTCCCAGCGCCTCAGCGTTTCGTGCCGGTACGAGAATGTCATCTTCCCCCGCGACGATGAGTGTCGGCGCCTTGATCCCTGACGCCTGGTTGCCCGGGTCCCACGCGAGGATCGCCTGCGCCTGCCGGATGAACGCGTGGTCTTCCTGTTCCCAGCGGTTCGCCAGCGAATTGCGGATCGCC
>JAFKFP010000426.1 GCA_017308185.1 bacterium
TTGAACGGGGGATTAAGGAACGCGGGCCTGCCTCCGAGCATTTTAGGCTTGCTATGGAGAAAACTAGACACACCGCTCGTTGCGCGACTGTCGCGATTGCCGCGGCCCTTGCGTTTGGATCAACCGCACTTGCCGCGCAATCGGCTGTGCCAAGCGACGTGCTACCGTCGACGGCGCCTCCGCCGATCGTGCAGCCCGCTCCGTCTACGGCACAGTCCAGCGTCCTGTCCGGGGCTACGGCAAGCCCGACAAGTCAGCAGCCGGTGGTTGTGCCCAATGCGCAACCCTCTGCGACGCCGGTGCAGATCGCGCCGCCCGCTGTCGCGCCCGTGCGCCAGTCGGCAGCGAAGCTCACTACGCGCACTGCCGCTGCTCAAAAGAGCGCGGTCAAAGCCCCCGCACCGGTCAATTCCGCTCCCTCCGAAACGACGAATTCCGCCCCCGTTGCTCCCGCAAATACCGACATATTGCCGCAGGATAGCGCGCAGATGGCGCCTGCAGCACCGATCGCCGCGCCCGCGCCGGTTCAGCCGGAACGGGTCGATAGCGGCAACGCCATGGTCTGGACTGGACTGGGTCTGCTGATCCTTGCTGCCCTTGCGGTTATCGGTTTCTTCTCGTTCCGCCGCCGCAAGCCCGCGCGGGCGGTGGTGCCGGTTGTCGAACGCCCCCGGGTAGAGCCCAGGACGCAACCGATGCCCACCGCGCCGGCTGCCGCGACAGCCCCTGCGATGGCTTTCAGCGCAGACCGTCCTGCCGCAGCGCAGGCAGCGATCTCGCCGCGTCCCATGGCTTATGTGCCGACACGCAATGGCGGCGCCGTGCAGTTGCCCCGGGAAATGCCCCGGACGTTCGAAGAGCGGGATGCCTTGCTCAAGCGGATGGTGGATGCCGGGCCGGATCGCGCCAATCCCTTCCGGTCGCGCAAGGCCCGCTTGCACCGTGCCCGGTTGATCCTGCAATCGCTCGGTACCCGTTTCGAGGATCGGGATCCGTGGATCGACCTCAGCCAATATCCCGATAACTGGCCCGAAGTGGCCCGCAGGAAGTTCTCTCACGCCGCCTGATCCGGGGCGGGAGATGGAAGAGAGGCGGTGCGCGAAAGCGGGCCGCCTCTTTGCGTTGAAGCCTGCAACCCCTTGCGCAATCGCGCGCAAGCCGCAATGGACCG
>JAFKFP010000403.1 GCA_017308185.1 bacterium
CGCGTGCCGAAACTGCCGAGCATAGTCCCTGCAGACGCCGCAAACCCACTCCTTGGTTGCCTGGTTATCATGTTGATGCTGCCGCCAGGCCCGGCCGACCCGAATAATGCGGAACCTGGCCCTTTCAGCACCTCGATGCGCTCGACGTCATACATGGTGCGGTAGTAGCCGTTTTGCGGCGACGTTCCATCCGGCATGTCGTCGCGGAAAAAACTCAATGGCAGTCCGCGAGAGGTGTAATTGTTCGCAAACCCATAACCGCCGCCCATCAAGGGTTGAACGCTGCTGACGTTGCGCATGGCGTCATCCATGTTTATCACACCCTGCTCCTTCAGCAGGGACGCCGGCACGACCGCCACGCTCGCGGGAACATCGCGCAGCGGCGTATCTGTCTTGGTGCCGGTGCGAGCTACGTCCTCGAGCGTCCCCGGCCGCACTCGCCCGGTGCTCACCTTTATTTCCGGGAGTTCGGCTCCTTTTTCCTGATCCTTGCCGAGCGCATCCTGGGCCACCGCGTTTGACGAACTCCACACCCATGCGCCTAGTACGGCGATACGGACGATATCGCCCCTTCCCCTTTTGAAACCGAATAAATATTTCATCGTAGCACTCTCTATTTTTGTAATTGTTTGCGGAAGCGCACACGCAAGCGCGCAGGCCATCCGCTCGGAAACGTCTTGCAGGAATCTTTAACGAAGCGCTTCCCTGATGAATCCCGCCGTATGAAGCTCGCCGTATCGGAGCGTCATACAATCGAATTCAACGATAGCACCAGCACCCCGGTAAGCGTGGTGCCGATCAGGCTCGCGGCCAGAAGGCGGGGGCCATGGAGACGGCTCCATAGCAAGGTTCCCGTTATAGCGAGCACGAGCAGGGCGCCGGCCAAGGTATCGGTAAGCAATATCCAGGCATTGGACATCCCGCTGCCTTTATGGAAACTGACTAGCGTTGCCCACACATTGGCCTCTTTCTGCTCGACATGCGTAGCCGCATCTCCCTTCCAGTACTCCGCATTCACGCTCAAATTGGGAGCAGTCAGCGTGATGCGCCAGTTCTCCGGTTGCTCGATTCGGCCACCACCCCATGGAGCTGGTCCGCCCGGTTTTTTCTGAATGCGGGATTTGGCATCGGGCAACTTGAATTCAGCACGCAGCCAGGCTTCCAGCGTTT
>JAFKFP010000283.1 GCA_017308185.1 bacterium
TGAACTGGTAGCCGATGGTGGTCGCGTGGCGGCGGTCGACGCCGCCGAAGTGGGTTTCGGCGAGCGAGATATCCACGTGCTGGCCGATGCCATGGCGCTTCGATGCGAAGAGCGCGCCCATCGAAGCGACGGCGATCGAGGCGCCCGATTCGAAGAGACCGGCCGTGCCCGCCATTTTCACCGGTTCGCGATCGGTCATGCCCATCGAGTACATCTCGCCGGCGAGGGCATAGAGGACGAGTTCGGTCAGGCGGTAATCGCGGTAGGGGCCTGTCTGGCCGAAGTTGGAGATGGAGATCACTGGCAGCGCGGGGTTGATGGCGTGGAAGAAGTCGTAGCCGATGCCGAGGCGCTCCATCGTGCCGGGACGAAAGCTTTCGAGCACGATATCGGCCTTCGCGGCCAACGCGGAGAGTGCCTGCCGGCCAGGTTCGGACGCCAGGTCGAGGACGACGCTGCGCTTGTTCGTGTTCAGGAATGCGAAGAGCCCGCTTCGCTCGGGGTGGGGGGCGCCACCCTGGAAAGGGCCGAGGGTGCGTGCGATTTCGCCACCCGGCTTCTCGACTTTGATGACATCCGCGCCGAAATCGGCCATGAGCTTCGTTGCGTACGGCCCGGCGATGTGCTGCGTCAGGTCCAGCACCACAACATCATCCAATGCCTGCATGCTTCCCTCCCCTTGAGCCCCTGGCACCGGGACTCGCGCGCGGCCTAAACGCTGAGCGCGTAGACCTGATAGGTGACTGCACCGGGCGTGGATTCCCCTGTAGCCACGCCCTGGACGTTGTTGAGCCAGCTGTAGCGTTCATCGGCGGTTTCGAAGTAGGGCGCGGTGCGCAACAGGCGCGCGCCGTCCTTCGGGATGAGCAGGCCGCTATACGACATGAAGATGATCGCGCCGTCATCGGTCTTGAGTGTGATGCGGACATCCAGCCGGGCCGTGCCATCGGCGCGCGCGAGGACCCAATCGCCGCCAGAGTTTTCGACGATGACGCCGCGCATCTTCGGACCTTCGAAGGCGCCGCCCGTAACCGGCACGATGACACGGTTACCGGCCGGCCCGGCGCCAACGACGGACGCCGTGCCGACCATCGCGGTGATGTCGAAGAGATGCTCCACCGGGAGCGCGGTCTCGGCCATACGATCCTCCGGTATTCGTGGCTGTGCTGGCGCGCACTCTAGCAGAGCGGGCGGGCCTTGTGTATGCGCGGTATGCGGTATATGGCGAGCGGCGCTAGCAACGCCGGCGTAACATCGGGACGCTACACTGAAACGACCATGCCCGCGGAGGCTTCGCGATGAGCGAATCGACCAGCTATGTCATCAGCGCATGCCGCGAGAACGATGTGAAATTCGTGCGGCTCTGGTTCACCGATATCGTGGGGGCGCTCAAGTCATTCGCCATCACCGTGGAGGAGCTGGATAAGGCGTTCCAGGACGGGATGTGGTTCGATGGCTCAAGCATCGAGGGGTTTGCGCGCATCGATGAGTCGGACATGGTGGCGCGGCCGGACCCATCGACGTTCCAGCTGATCCCATGGCGGCCGCGGGAACCGGGCGTGGCGCGCATGTTCTGCGATATTTACCACCCCGACGGGCGGCCGTTCGAGGGCGACCCGCGATATGTCCTCAAGCAGCAGCTGAAGCGTGCGGCAGATTTGGGTTACACGTTCTATGTGAGCCCGGAGCTCGAGTACTTCTACTTCAAGAGCCCGAACGAGACGCAGCCGCTCGACCAGGGCGGGTATTTCGACGAGGTGGCGGACGCCGCGCATGACCTGCGGCGAGCGACCGTGCTCACGCTCGAAGCGATGGGGATCGAGGTGGAGTACAGCCACCACGAGGTGGCGCCGAGCCAGCACGAAATCGTGTTGCGGTACACGGACGCGCTCACGATGGCGGACAACGCGATGACGTACCGGTTGGCGGTGAAGGAGATCGCGCTTGCGAACGGCGTCTACGCGACGTTCATGCCAAAGCCTGTGGAGCACGTGAACGGGAGCGGGATGCACGTGCACCAGTCGCTTTTCAAAGGCGAGCACAACGCGTTTTTCGACCCGGATGGGCCGTACCACCTGAGCGCGCTCGCCCGCGCCTACATCGCCGGTCTGCTCGAACACGCACGCGCGATGACGCTCGTCACGAACCAGTGGATCAACAGCTACAAGCGGCTGCTGCCGGGGTTCGAAGCGCCGGCATACAAGAGCTGGGCGCAGCGCAACCGGAGCGACCTGATCCGCATCCCGGAATTCAAGCCGGGGCAGGAGATCCACACGCGCATCGAGTACCGGTCGCCGGACCCGGCCTGCAACCCGTACCTCGCTTTTGCGGTGATGCTGGCCGCAGGGCTCGATGGGATCGAGAACGAACGGCAGCCGCCGGACCCGGTGGAGCTCAATGTGTACGAGATGGACGAGGCCGAACGCTCGATCCGGGGGATTAGTTGCGGGAGTATTTGCCGATACTCTAGGCTCCGCGCTGGGAACGGGTATCGCCCCGTGACCTCATCGCCTACCCTCGTACGAGTGCTCAAACGGCTTTTCGATATCTGCGTAACACTCGCGATTGCGCCGTTCGCGCTGGTGGTTGGCGGCGTGATGGCGGTGGTGCTGGCGGTGGAGCTGCGGGGGAGCCCCTGGTTCGAACAGGAGCGCATCGGGCTGCATGGGCGGCCGTTCACGATGTACAAGCTTCGCACGATGCGCCACGCCAAACCGGGCGGCGAGCCGGACCGGATGGTGGCGGACTGGGAGACGTATGTGTTCACGCCGGAAGGCGACCGCGACCCGCGTATCACGCGCTGCGGGGCGTTCGCGCGCAAGACATCGATTGACGAATTGCCCAACCTCATCAATGTGCTGCGGGGCGAGATGAGCCTCGTCGGACCGCGGCCGGAGCTGCCGGAGATCGTGGCGCAGTACCCGCCGGAGTACCAAAAGCGTCACGATGTGCGGCCGGGGATTGCAGGACTCGCACAGGTGAACGGGCGATCCGATTTGACCTACGCAGAAATCGCTTCCTACGATTTACAATACGTCCGTGAGCAGTCGCTTCGTCTCGACATCAAAATCTTGTGGCAGACGGTCGCAATAGTGCTCCGGGGAAGTGGGGCGCGCTAATGGGACGCGACTCGCACTTGAGGGATTCGTTGCTTGGGCGCATTGCAGGCGCCGAGGCTACGCGTACCACAGCAGCCATCATTCTCGACGTGATCGTGGTGGTGGCTTCATACGCCGTTGCGCTGCTGCTGCGATTCGATGCCAACGTGCCGCACCAGAACGCAGAGCTCACGGCGAAAGTCGTCCTCGTCCTCGCATTTGGTTATGTCGCGGCGAACTGGATGTTCGGTGTCTACCGCACGATCTGGGCATACGGCAGCCTGGGCGACATCATCGCACTCTTCCGGCCGGTGGCGCTGGTGACGATTGTCATCTTCGGCGTGAACTTCTGGGTGCGCGACCGTGACCTGCCACTCTCGGTGGTGTTGATCGCGGGTGGCCTCATCTTCCCGGGGATGGCCGTGGTGAAGATGCGGACGCGCTTGCTGGTGCGAATGCCGTGGGCGTCCGTAGCATCGCGGCGGTTACTGATCATCGGCGCCGGGCACACGGGCCAGTTGTTGGCGCGGGAACTGCAGAACACGCCGAACCTGAATTACCAGCCAATTGGCTTCCTCGATGACGACCCGCGCAAGCTGCGTAGCCGCATCCACGGCCTGCGCGTGCTCGGGACAGTGGACGACCTGACCGAGGTGCTCCGCAGCCAGGACGTGGAGATCGCGACCATCGCCATCCCGGGCGCGCCGGGCGCGATGATCCGCAAGGTTGTGGCCGCGTGCCAGGAGCAGGACGTACCGGTGCGCATGGTGCCGGGCGTGGAGAACTGGGTGCTGGGCGGCGAGCATGACGCCATGCGCGAACTCACGCTCGATGACCTCCTGGGCCGCGAACCGGTGGAAGTCGACTACACCTCGTGCAGCCAATCGGTGCGTGACCGCGTGGTGCTGGTGACGGGCGCGGCAGGTTCCATCGGCTCGGAGCTGTGCCGGCAGGTGTTGGCGTTCCATCCGCGGGAATTGCACCTGCTCGATAACAACGAGACCGGGCTGTATGACCTATCGTTCGAACTGGCCGGCGTCTCGCCCGAGACGACGATTCGCCTGTGGGTCGCGAACGTGGTGAACGAGAAGCGGATCGACGACGTGTTCGAGCGGATTCGGCCGCACGTGGTCTACCATGCCGCGGCGCTCAAGCATGTGCCGCTGATGGAGGAGCACCCCGGTGAGGCGTTCCGTGTGAACGTGCTGGGCACACTCAACGTGATCCGCGCCTCGCGCACCTACCAGGCGGAGCGGTTTGTGCTGATCTCAACGGATAAGGCGGTGCGGCCATCGAGCATCATGGGCGCAACGAAACGCATCGCAGAGCTGCTGGTGCTCGCGTTTGCGCAGCACTCCGAACTCACGGACTACGCTGCGGTGCGTTTCGGCAACGTCATGGGCAGCCGCGGCTCGGTCGTGCCGCTTTTCATGTCGCAGATCGAACACGGTGGGCCGGTCACGGTCGTCCACCCGGACATGATGCGTTACTTCATCTCGATCCCGGAGGCTGTGAGCCTCGTCATCCAGGCAGGAAGCTTCGCAGGGCAGGGCAGCGTCTACATGCTCGATATGGGCGAGGAGATCAACATCCTCGAACTTGCCGAAAGGATGATTCGCCTTCGTGGGCTGCGCCCGGGCGAGGACATTCCCGTGGTGTTCACAGGGCCACGCCCGGGCGAGAAGCTGCGTGAAGAGCTCGTGGCCGACTTCGAGAAAGTCGCACCCACGGAACATCCGAAGGTCCGCCGGCTGACGGCCTCGGTGCGCGTCGCCGAGGAGGAAGTGCTGCGGCTCATCGCGGAACTGGCGGCAGGGATGTGGGACGACCCGGACGAGCTGCGGCGGCGCATCCACCTGGTGGCCCGCCGGTTTTCGCTGGAGGATCGCGGAGCGNNNNG
Organism: bacterium; assembly: GCA_017308185.1. Taxonomy (GTDB): domain Bacteria; phylum Chloroflexota; class Dehalococcoidia; order Tepidiformales; family Tepidiformaceae; genus JAFKFP01. Next base: position 4,999 of record JAFKFP010000283.1, read on the forward strand.
GGGCGCCCGCGGCGCCGGAAGCGGCGCCTTCTGCCGTGGAACGGCCGCGCAACACGTGACCGTACGCATCCATCCCACGGCGGAGGTGAGCGAGGGCGCGCTGCTCGGCGAAGGCGCGAGCATCTGGCACCAGGCACAGGTACGCGAGCGCGCGACGATCGGCAGCGGTTCGATCATCGGCAAGGGTGTGTACATCGGAGCGGGTGTGCAGGTGGGCGCGAACTGCAAGGTGCAGAACTACGCGTGCGTCTACGAAGGCACGACGCTCGCGGAGGGGGTGTTCGTAGGGCCGGCCGTGGTGTTCACCAACGACCGGTACCCGCGGGCGATCACACCGGAAGGCGAGCTGAAGTCGGCGGATGACTGGGACTGCGTGGGAGCAAGCGTGGGTTACGGCGCGGCGGTCGGCGCGCGGTCCGTGGTGCTGCCGGGCGTGACGATTGGGGAGTGGGCGCTGATTGCCGCCGGATCGACCGTAACGCGGGACGTGCCGGCACACGCGCTGATGGTCGGTTCGCCAGCGGAACAGCATGGCTGGGTCTGCCGTTGCGCGCGGCGGCTCGATGAGGCGCTGATGTGCGCGGCGTGTGGCCGCAGCTACCGCCGGGAAGCATCCGGGCTTACCCTGACAACATCATGAGTTCGAACCCGGCAGCCACCCATCCGCCCATCCCCATCGCGAAACCGCTCATCGGCGAAGAAGAGCGCGCTGCCGTCATGGACGTGCTCGAAAGCGGCCAGCTCGCGCAGGGGCCGCGCGTCGAGGCGTTCGAAGCCGCGTTCGCCGCTTACATCGGAGCGCCGCACGCGGTCGCCGTCAACAGCGGGACGGCTGCCCTGATCGTGGCGTTGCAGGCGCACGGCGTCGGCCGTGGCGACGAGGTGATTACGACGCCGTTCAGCTTTATCGCGACGGCGACCAGCATCATCGCCTGCGGTGCGACGCCGGTTTTCGTAGATGTTGACCCGTTTGACCTGAACCTCGACCCGTCACTCATCGAAGACGCGATAACCGACGCCACCAAAGCGGTCCTGCCGGTCCATCTGTATGGCAACCCTGCGCGGCTGAGCGACATCCGCGAGGTGTGCGAAGACTTTGAGCTCGCGCTCATCGAGGATGCGGCGCAGGCGCACGGCGCGGTTCATGCCGGGCAGCGCATTGGCGGGATCGGGACGGCGTGTTTCAGCCTGTATCCCACGAAGAACATGACAACGGGGGAAGGCGGCATCATCACGACTGATGACGCTGGTGTGGCGGAACGTTGCCGGATCATCCGTAATCACGGGCAGGGCGAGCGCTATCTGCATACGATGTTCGGGCTGAACTGGCGGATGCAGGACCTGAACGCGGCGATTGGGCTGGTGCAGCTTGGACACCTCGAGGAATGGACGCTGCGGCGCATTGCGAACGCGGCGCGGCTCTCAGCGTTGCTCACGCATGTGGAAACGCCGCGGGTCCGCGAAGGCGACCGGCACGTGTTTCACCAGTACACGATCCGCACCAACGGCGGGCGGGATGTGCTGCAGGCGGGGTTGAAGGATGCGGGCGTCGGAAGTGCCGTGCACTACCCCATTCCGCTGCACCGGCAGCCGATCATGCAGGAGATGGGCTTCGGCGAAGGGACGTTCCCGGTGGCGGAGGCCGCGGCGGAGAGTGTGTTGTCGCTCCCAGTGCATCCATCGCTTTCGGACGATGATGTAGCGTACATCGCGGAGGCGGTGAACCGGCTGACTTCTTGATGCCTGCGCCCTTGTTCCAACCCTTGGCCCGCGCTGCGCGAGAGCGTCTTCACCGCACCGAGGCGTCGATGCGGGCTATCTGCTCGTGCGAGAGCGGGCCGGAGGCCTCCGCGGCGAGGCACTCTTCGAGTTCTTCGCGGTTCTTGACGCCGAGCACGACCGAGCTGACGCCGGGCATCGAAAGGGCGTAGCGATGCGCGAGCACGGCGGCGGTCGTGTTCATCTCGCGGGCGAGTTCACGGAAGCCGGCGGCACGGGCGAAATCGGCGGCCTCGGCGGGCGGGAGTTCGCGGTCGGGACTATCAACGAGCGCGCCCGCCTGGACGGCCCGGATGCCGAGCACTCCCACGCCCCGCGCGGCGGCGGCCGCGATGATCTCGCGGGGGCGAGCGGGCCCGTCGAAGCGCTGGATGCCTCCGGGCGAATCGAGGACGTTGGTGATGCACTGGACGACCGCGGGCGCCGGCGTGTCCTCGAGCGTGGCGATGACGGCGTCGGGTTCGCCAATGCCGGTGATGCCCCACGAGCCGATGAGCCCCTCTTCGATGAGGCGCTGGAATGCGGGGACGACGGCGTCGCGAAACAGTTCACAGTTGGTGCGCGTGGTAGCGCCGGACGGTGCGTCCGTGGAGATATGGCCGTGGAGGATGAGGGCATCGACGCGATCCAGGCGCACGCGGGCCAAGCTTTCGCCGAGGCTGTGCGAGAGGCGGTCGTAGACTTCGGCCGCGGGCGGCGTGCCGAGCATGCACTTGGTTTCGATGCGGACACCGGGCGGGAGGCTGCCATCGAACGCTTCGCCGATGACGCGTTCTGCCTCACCGTTGCCGTACAGAGGTGCGAGATCGAGGAGGTTGATACCGGCCTCAACGGCGCGAAGGACGGTGAGGCGAGCTTCTTCGCGGTTGGTTGTGCCCCACACCTGTCCAATCCCGCCGCCACCAAGGGTGAGGGCGCTGACGGGGCCGAGTTGGCCGAGCTGTCGTTGTTCCATGGTGGGAAGCTTACAGGGGAGGGCGCTCTCGTTCGCGAATTGCACGCGGCTCTTCCCACTCGTCCCTGAGCGCACGCTGGTACGCGACCGGGTCGACGCCCTGGAAGAACTTTCCAGCGCTCTGCCGGAAACGCTCCACGCGCTCGGCGGGCGACAGGTCATCCTGGTGCGGCGATGGCGGACCCGACCTCAAAGCGAGTTCACCATCGGGCGATTGCTCGAGGGCAAGGCTGTCGCCTTCATGCCAGCCGAGTTCGGCGATGAGCTCGGGGGGCAACGCGATGCTGCCGTCGCTGGTGGCGGAAAGCCGGCGCGGGACCGATTCGATGGCGCCCATGCCCAAAGTATAGCAAGCCAGTCATCGCCATCGGGGCGTCGGCCTCGGTGGAATACGCTACAGGCCTATCCCTCGTCCCTCACCGCTCACGCGGGCATGATGCGGGCGCCGAGGCCGTCGGGGATGACGGCCGCCTGCTGCGCGAAGAGTTCGGGTGTGTAGTTGCCGCCGACGGTGTTGGAGAGGCCGCCATCGACGGCGAGGGTCTGGCCGGTGACAAAGCTGGACGCGTCGCTCGCGAGGAAAAGCAGGGGGCCTACGAGTTCTGAGGGGTCGCCGATGCGGTTCATGGGGGCCTGGTTGACGAAGCGGGCGAGGAACTCAGGGACGGCGAACCAGCCGGCGGTCATTTCGCTAGGGAACCAGCCGGGCGCGATCGCGTTCACGCGCACGTTGCGGTCGGCCCACGAAGCGCCGAGGTTGCGGGTCATGTTGATGAGCGCGGCCTTCGAAGCCTGGTAGGCGACCGGACCGTTCTGCTGGCCGGCGAGGCCCATGATCGAGGCGATATTGATGATGGAGCCGCCTTTGCCATCCGCGAGCATGCGTTTGCCAACCTCCTGGGCGCAGGCGAACGCGCCGAGCAGGTTCACGGCGATGGTGGCCGCGAACGCCTCGGCAGGTACGCGCTCGGGCATGATGCCGGCCTCGATGGATGCACCGGCGTTGTTGACGAGGATATCGACGCGGCCGAAGCGCGCCTCAGCGGCATCGACGAGCGCGGTGACATCGGTATTGCTCGTGACGTCGCAGCGCACGACGAGCGATTTGCCGGCCTTACCGGCGAGTGTAGCGGCGACGTCGTTCAGCTTGTCCTCGCTGCGGGCGGAAAGGACGACGTTCGCACCGGCGTCGGCGAGGGCTTCTGCAAAGGTGACGCCAAGGCCGTACGACGCACCGGTGACGATCGCCGTCTTCCCCTGGACCGAGAACAAATCGTTGTGAGCCATGTGCGCCACCCTGTTTAGAGATGACCGGAGTATAGCGCGAGGCGAGGGAGGCGGAAGGGAGCCTGGCGATTATTCCGCGCCGCGCCCCAGAGGCCACTGGCGGCGCCAGAGGTAGGCAAGGATGCCGCAGGCGACGCCGACGTTGAGCGATTCGACGCGTGGATCCATGGGGAGTGCGACGGCGAAATCGCTTTCGCGGCGGAGGAGTTGGCCGATGCCCTCGGCTTCGCTGCCAAGGATGAGCGCTGTCTTCTGCGGCCAATCGAAGGTGGTGGCGTCCTGTGAGCCCTCGCCGGCTTCGGCAGCGACTATCCAGTAGCCTGCTTCCTTGAGGTCGCGGATGGCGGAAGCGAGGTTTTGGGGGGCAGCCACGGGCGCGATGAAGCTGAGCCCTGCGCTGGCCCGGTGCACGCCCGGGGTTAGCGGTGCGCCGCGGCGGGGCGGGACGACGATGCAATCTGCGCCTACCGCGACGGCGGTGCGGAGGACCGAGCCCATATTCTGGGGGTCGGTCACGCGATCGAGGAGGATGACGAGGGATGCCTCCTTCGCGCCGCGGGCGATAGCGCGAAGGTCGGCGGCTTCGTGGTTTCGCAGGCGGACGAGGACGCCCTGGTGGACGCCGCCGCCGGTGAGTTCATCGAGGCGCGGAGTATCGACGGCTTCGACGGCGATGCCCTGGCGGGTAGCGGTATCGACGAGGCCGAGGACGCGGTCGTTGTGTGTGCCTTCGAAATAGAGCAGGCGTTTGGCGGCGCCAGCTTCGAGGGCCATCGCGCAGGCATTCACGCCGAACGCGAGGTCATCGGGCGTTGAGTTCGGCTTGGGGCGCATCCGGGGCATGCAGGCAGGGTATCGGGAGGGGACGAAGCGGTCGACAGGCGGAAGGGCGGCAGGCTCGCTGTGCAGCACGGCCTGGGGAGAGAATGGCGCGATGGTTGGATTCGTGCTGGTGCATAGTCCTCTTGTGGGACCGATGACGTGGTCGGAGGTCTCACGCGTGTTGCGCGACCGTGGGCACGGCGTGGCAGTGCCGTCGCTGGCGGGATGTGATCCGCCGTACTGGCAAAACCATGTGGCGCGAGCAGTGGAGGCTGCAAAGGCTCTCGGCGATGCACGCGTGGCGGTGGTTGGCCACAGTGGCGCGGGGCCGCTGTTGCCGCTCATCGCCACGGCCATGGGCGCGCGTGCAGCGTGCTGCATCTACGTCGACGCGATGTTGCCAACGGGCGGCGCGAGCCGGATGGAGCGCCTGCCCGCGGCGTTCGCCGGCGAACTGCACCGGACAGCCCGCGGCGGGCTGCTGCCGCCGTGGGGCGAGTCGTGGCCGGATTCGCTCTGGGAGGAGTTGCTGCCGGATGAGTCCGTCCGGGCGGCATTTCGGGCGGAACTCGGGCCAACACCGGTGGCGGTCTACGAGGAGGCTGTGCCTGAGCCCGCGACCAGCGTATCTCATGCTTATGTTCAGTTCTCCGGCGCCTACAACGAGGAAGCGGCTGATGCCCGCGCCCGCGGCTGGCGTGTGGTACAGCTGGACGGGGGGCATCTGCACATGCTCGTGCGGCCGCATGCGGTGGCCGATGCGCTTGTCGGGCTCATCGGCCCGCAGTGATGGGCTCGGCGCCCATGCGCCAGACGGCCTCGATCGGGAGGGCCCAGGTGCGCTCGCCGATGGGCAGCACCTGGTCGCCGGGGTGGAGGACGATGCCGCGCACGAACCGCTCGCCGGCCTGCTCGCGCAAGACGTTAAGGCCCCGCCAATCGCGCGCCTGGATCGCCGTGGCCGCCTTGACCTCGATGCCGACGATGCGGCCGTCGTGGTGCTCAAGCACGATATCGACCTCCTGGTTGGCGTGGTTGCGGTAGAAGTAGATGCCGATGTCGTTCGTGCTCCAACCGGCCTGCTTCCTGATCTCCATGAGGACGAAGTTCTCGAGCAGCGGCCCGGCATCGGGATCATGGAACGGGGGATCTGGCACGCCGCCGCGAAGGTAGCTGAGCAGGCCGCTATCGCAGAGATACAGCTTCGGCGTGTGGATGACGCGGCGTCCCACGTTGTTCGACCACGCGGGCAGTTCGGAGACCATGTAGGTGGCGCGAAGCAGAGCCTCGTAGCGCCGGACGGTAGTCAGCGGAATGCCGATGTCGCGGGAGATGGTGGTGAAGTTCACCAGCGACCCCACGCGGGTGGCGCTGAGTTGCAGCAGGCGGGGGATATCACTGAGGCCCTCGACGGCAGCAATCTCCTGGACTTCACGCTGGACCATGGAGGTGGTGTAGCCGCGGAACCAGCTTCGGCGCCTCTCGGGGCTCGCGCGCTGGAGGACCTCGGGGTAGCCGCCGCTTCTCGCACGCTGAAAGATCTCATCGCGGCTGAGGCTGGCCGCGAGGCGCGGGAGCGGCGAGGGGTCGAACAGGACATCGATGAAGCGCTCGCGGAGGCCGGCCAGTTCACCCTGAGAGAGTGGCCAGAGGGTGTGCGTCTCCATGCGGCCAGCGAGAGACTCGGCGATACGGGGGAGCAGCATGACATCCGCCGAGCCGGTCAGGATGAACCTGCCGGGGGTCCGCTGACGGTCGACTTCGGCTTTGATAGCGAGAAAGACATCTGGTACGCGCTGGACCTCGTCGATGATCGCGGGTGACGGGAGGCCGCGGAGAAACCCTGTGACGTCATCCATGGCGGCCGCACGGGTAGGCGCGTCATCGAAGGTTACGTAGGCGGCATCGTCCGCGATGGACTGGACGAGCGTCGACTTTCCCGACTGGCGGGGCCCGACGACGAGGATCACGGGCGTATCGGTCATGGCCTCGCGCACGGGCAGTGCGAGGTTACGCCTAAAAGGGGTTTGGACGCCGGCAGGTGGTCGATTATCAACCATTACATGGATGATTATCAACCATATGGTGGATGATTATCAAGAGAGGCGCTGTCGCTCTGCACTCGGGTTGGCCGGAACCGTGAGCGCAGGGCGCCGAGCGAGGGCGCCACCCCATCAGGCGCCCGCGTGGCTAGTGAGGACCGCTTCCATGGTCGATTATCAACCATGGCGTGGATGATTATCAGCCACCAGCTGGATGATTATCA
>JAFKFP010000284.1 GCA_017308185.1 bacterium
CCTGGGCATCGAGGTGGTGACTGCGGCGGGCGAGATTATGTGGCTCGGGGGCCGCGTGGCAGACGCGCCAGGTTATGACCTTCGCGGGGCGTTCATCGGGTCCGAGGGCACGCTGGGGATCGCGACGAAGATCGTTGTGAAGCTTTTGCCCGCGCCCGCGCGTGTGATCACGCTGCTCGCGATATTCGACAGCGTAGAGGAAGCGAGCGAAACGGTTTCGGCGATCATCTCGGCCGGTATGGTGCCGGCGGCAATGGAGATGATGGACCAACTCACGCTCCAGGCTGCTGAGGAGGGGATGCACTGCGGCTACCCGCCGGACGCGGGGGCGGTGCTGCTCGTCGAACTTGATGGGCTCGGCGATGCAGTCGAACGCGATGCCGCCACGGCGCGCGCTTGCTGCCTGGAACACGGCGCGCGCGAGGTACGCGCCGCACGCGACAACGCCGAACGCGAGCAGCTGTGGCGCGGGCGCAAGGGCGCCATCGGAGCGCTCGGATGGATCGCACCGAACTATTACATCCTCGACGGCGTCGTTCCACGCTCGAAGCTCGTCGAGGTGATGGGGACGGTGAAGGAAGTCGCGGCACGCTACGACCTGCCGATCGCAAATGTCTTCCATGCCGGCGACGGGAACCTGCACCCGCTGGTCCTTTTCGACGAACGCGTCCCCGGGACAACGGAGCGTGTGCTCGAAGCAGGGAGCGAGATCATGCGGGCCTGTATCGATGCGGGCGGGACGCTGAGCGGCGAGCACGGGATCGGGGCCGAAAAGCGGGGGTTCATGCCATGGCTCTATTCGGAGGCAGACCTGGAGAACATGGAGCGGCTCCGGGTGGCGTTCGGAAACCACGGCGATTTCAACCCGTGCAAGTTGCTACCGACGGGCACAGGCTGCGGCGAAATGGGGAACCAGGCGACAGCGGTGAGGGCTGCCGGCCCGGATGCGTATGTCTGAAATCGGAGTCGATCGGGGACGCGCCGCGGACATGTTCCGTGGCGCGCGCGTGTATTCGCCCGGTTCAATGGAAGAGCTGCGCGAGGTGCTGTTGACTGCACCTGAGGAGACGCTGGTACCACTTGGCGGCGGGACGGCGATCGCGTGCGGGAGGGTGCCGCGAGTGCCGTTCGCGATGGTCGACGTGCGCGCGGCGACGCAGGGGCGCGCCGAGCACCAGTCGGATGACCTGACAGTGGTGGCTCCCGCGGCCATGACGATCGATGCCCTCAACGCCCAACTGGCAGCGGCGGGCCAATGGGTACCGCTCGATCCACCGTCGCCATCGCTCGCCACAATCGGCGGCACGCTGGCAACGGGTACGAACGGTCCGCTTCGCACACGTTTTGGACTTGCGCGCGACATGGTGTTGGGCATGACGGTGATGCGTGCCGATGGGGTGCTCGTGAAAGCGGGTGGCCGGGTAGTGAAGAATGTCACCGGTTACGACCTGATGCGGCTGTGGTGCGGTTCGCACGGTACGCTCGGCATCATCACGGAAGTCGCGCTCAGGGCGTTGCCCCGTGCCGCCACCGTGACGCTCACAGCGACGTGCGATTCTATTGCGGAGGCGGCCGGCAGGGTGCGGCGAATGAGCACCGAAGACATCCGGCCGGAGTATTCCGACGCGCTACTGACGCCCCATGGCTGGACGCTCGTGACGCGCGTAGCGGAATCAGCGGCCGAAGCAGCCCGAGTCGCGATGGGAGGCGGTGAGATCGCCGACGATGACACGCTCTACCTTCATTCGCGCGATCTCGGCATGGACGACAGCAGTGCGTTCGTGCTGAGCGCATCGACAACGCTGGGGCGCGTCGCCGAATTGGCGTCGGCCATCGCCGCGCTGCGGCCGGGGGCATGCGTCGTGCGGCCACTCTCCGGTGTCGTACGGGCATCGTGGAGCAGCAAGGATCTCGCGGACCGCGTGGCGTGCCGGGCGCAGATCGATGAACTGCGGTCACTGGTGCGGGATGTCCAGGGGCGTGTAGTCGTGGACCGCATGCCCGCCAGCTATCATGAAAGCATCGATACGTGGGGCGAGGCGCCGGCTTCGGCTTCAGTGATGAGGAACGTGAAGGCGGTATTCGACCCGAGCGGCCGGCTCAGCCGCGGGAGGTTCATCGATGGCATCTGAACGCTCGCCGTGGCCGGTGCCGGCAGACGCGCCGGCCATGGAAGACCTGAGCAAGTGCGTGCACTGCGGGCTGTGTTTGATGGCCTGCCCGACGTACCTCGTGACCGGGCTCGAGGTTGAGTCGCCGCGAGGGCGAATCTACCTTGCGCGGGCCGTGAGCGAGGGCCGCCTGGAGATGAACGAAACGGTGCAGGCCCACTGGGATTTGTGCCTGCAATGCCGTGCGTGCGAAGCGGTCTGTCCAAGCGGCGTGCCATATGGGCGGATCATGGAGCACACAAGGGCGCAGGTGGCTGCCGCACCCGCAGAAGGAGGCCGTGGCCGGCGTCTGCGACGGTTGTTCCTGCGAAATGTAATCGCGCGGCGCGGTATTCTCGGGCCGCTCATGGCGATCCCCCGCGTGCTCGCCGATTCGAAGATACGAACGGCTGCGGTGAAGACGAGAGTGATTCGCGTGGTGGCGCCGCTTGCGCGCCTCGAGCGCCAATTGCCGCGGCGGGTCGGCCCGGCGCTTCGGCCAGGGGATGCGCTTGCACAGCCCGAAGTCGTGCGCGGCAACGCGGTCTTATTCACGGGATGCGTGATGGGCGAGGTTTTCGGCGATGTCCACCGCGCCACGGGCCGCGTGCTTGCGCGGCGCGGAATCGCTGCCGTGGCCACGATGGGGCAGGTGTGCTGCGGTGCATTGAGCGCCCACGACGGTGACCTCGACTTTGCGCGCAAGCTGGCACGAAAGAACATCGATGCACTCGAGGCCACGGGCGAGGCGCCGATCGTGGTGAATTCGGCGGGCTGCGGCGCTTCCATGAAAGAGTACGGAGACCTGCTCAAGAACGACTCGAAGTATGCGGAGCGCGCGAGGCGATTCGCGGCCCGTGTTAAGGATGCGACGGAATATGTTGCCGAGTTGGGCGCGGAAGTACCGGCGCAGTTCGAGGGGAGAGTCACCTACCAGGACCCGTGCCACCTCGCGCATGCGCAGCGAATTCGCCAACAACCGCGGCATCTGCTGCACACGATTGCCGGGTGCGAGGACGTTAAGACCGACGCCTCGGATGTGTGCTGCGGCGCCGCGGGTATGTACAGCCTCGTCGAGCCTGGCATGTCAGCGACGCTTCGCAGCCGGAAGGCCGAACAGTTCCGCTTGCACCGGCCCGACGTGGTGGCGACGGCGAATCCCGGGTGCCAGATGCAGTACGAAGCGGCCGTGCGGGAAGCGGGGACAGCGACTCGCGTGCTGCACTTGCTCGAACTGCTGGATGAAGCAGAGGCGGCGGCTGAGGCTGCACGGCAGTCGCCGTAACACCGGCGGGCTAGCGCGGTCGTCCCGCTATCTGGTGGCGGTGGGCATCAGTGTCTGCAAGCAGGCTGGAATCGGGGCTCATGCAACAGCGAATCGCTTCGTGGAGGGCGGGCGTTTCGGGCTGCAGCGTGACGTGGCCTATGCCGAAGCGGCGCCGGTACATCGCTGCAAGATCTGTGAGGATATGCTCGGTGCAGGCGACGTCCTGCAGTTCCACGTGCGCACTGAGGGCGGGGAACGATGGCGCTATCGACCAGACATGGACATCGTGCATGGCAATCACACCCTCGACGGCGCTACCCGCGGCGACGATTTCCGCGGGGTCGATCCCGGCAGGGGCGCCTTCGAGCAGGATCTCACCGGCCTGCCGGAACAGGGTCCATGCACGGGGAAGGATAAAGACTGCGATAGACAGGCCGGCGACCGCGTCGAATCCGCGCCATCCGCCCAGTGCGATGATGACCGTCGAGACGACCACTGCCACCGAACCGAGGGCATCGGCCATTGCTTCGAGGCGGGCGGCACGCGCGTTGATATTTTCGTGCGAGTGCGTGTGGAGGAGACGCATGATGACGAGATTCGCGGCGAGGCCCAGGAGCGCAACAGCGAGGACCGGCGCGACATCGACGTCCGCGGGGGAGCGCAGCCGCATGATCGATTCCACGACGACGTACACGGCGATAGCTGTCAGCAGGAGCGCGTGGACGGGAAGCGCCAGCACCTCGAAGCGGGCGTAGCCATACGTGCGGCGCACATCGGGCGCCCGCTGGCCGAGCGTCACGGCGCCGGCCGCAAGGATGAGTCCGGCGGAATCTGCGAAGGCGTGGCCGGCATCGGAAAAGAGGGCGATGGAACCGGCAAGGATGCCTGTTACCGCCTCGGCGACGACTACGGCGAGGGTGATCGCAAGGCCCGCAAGAAGCGCCCGGCGAGTGCCGGTGGTATGCCCATCGTGCGCGTAGTCCACCTCCTTATGGTACCAGAGGGCAACGCCTGTGGTGCGGGATTGCTGGTACGATGGATGCATCGCCACGCGGTCCTTGTGGCGTAAGGAGTAGCCGGCACTGGCCAGCGAACTCGTCGGCGTGACCGCCGCCATGGCGGACCACATTACCTCGATAGCCCGTCAAGGGAAGGGGGTAGTGCGTCTCGGCGTGCCCGAAACGGCCAAGCCCGTCGTGGCTGCAGCGCTCGCTGCACGGCACGGCGGCCCGGCAGTACTCGTGACGCCAACACCCGCCCGTGCGAGCGCTGTACACGATGAAATCGCGCTCTACCTCGAAGATGTGCCCCTCGCGCGGCTGCCTGAACGCGATGCGTTGCCATATGAGTTAATCCGCGACGACCACATGCAGGCGGCGGACCGTTCGCGCGCGCTCAACCTCCTGCGGGGCGGCGGGCGGGCGCTCGTCGTGGCCTCGTGGGCGGCGCTGTCCGAACACTGCGCGCCGCCCGGCGCGCAGGGCGCTGGGATTGAGATCGCACACGGTGGCCGGATGGAGCCAGGCACACTCGCGCGGGAGTTGGAGGAGCGTGGCTACGCGGCATCGAGTGTGGCAGACCAGCCCGGCACATTCGCGCGCCGCGGGGGCATCCTCGATGTATTCGGGGCGGGGAGTGAAGAGCCCCTACGCATCGAGTTCTTCGGCGACGAGGTGGATAGCGTCCGGACCATCGACGTGGTCTCGCAGCGGAGCATCGCACGTATCGAAGCGGCCCGCTTCGGCCCCATCGCCACCGGGACACGCGCGGCGCACGAAGCAGCTGCGGCGTTGCTGGACCTTGTTGAGGGCGAGGGCGACGCGGCAGACATCGTGCGCGAACAACTCGAACTGATTGCTTCGGGCGAGCGCAGCGCCTACGCCGCATTTCTTGAACCACTGTTGTACACGAGCACAGCGCTCGATTACGTCGACGATGGGGCCCTCGTGATTTTCGACGATGCGGAAGACGGCGCGGCAAGCATGGAAAAGCTTGTTGAGTACGAGGAGCGTGCCCAGCGCGAACTCGAACAGCGCGACGCAATCCCCAGTGGACTGCCGCCGCTGCGAGAGAATGCGGCCACCTTTGGCGCGGCCCTCGCTGCGCGTCAGCGGTCGATCCATCTGCTGCGGTTCGGGAGCGACGATGCGGGCGCGCGCAGGCTACCGTTGCAGGCGACGCCCGGGTTCGCAGGGAAGTTACGCACGCTCACTCAGCAGGCTGCCGAATGGGCGCGCTCCGGACGGGCAGTCGTCGTGGCGTCGCAACAGGCGCTGCGGTTGCATGAATTGTTCGCGGACGACGGTGTGGATGCGCAGCTCCAGCGCCAGCTCGGTGAATCGCCGGCAGCTGGCGAAGTCGTGCTCGTGCCGGTGACAGCGACCGCCGGCTTCGCGATTGCCGAACAGGTCATGCTCGTAACGGACGCGGAGATCTTCGGGTTTCGAAAGCGCCGGCGGCCCGGCCGGCAGCGGGGACGGCCGCGAAGCGACGTGATCTCCGACCTCGAAGTGGGCGATTACCTGGTGCACGCCGACCACGGCATCGGGCGGTTCGGCGGCATCGTCCGGCGGAGCGTCGAGAATGTGGAGCGCGAGTACCTCGAACTGCAGTACGCGGAGGGGGACCGCATCTATGTACCGGCCGACCAGGTTGAATCGGTCTCGCGCTACGTGGGGCCAAGCGACCATCCACCGGCGCTGACACGGCTGGGATCGCAGGATTGGGTGCGCGCGAAGCGGCGGGTGCGCCAGTCGGTCATCGAGATGGCGCAGGAGTTGCTCGAACTGTACGCCCAGCGCGAACTCGCCCGCGGGCATGCGTTCGCAGCAGACGGAGCGTGGCAGATGGAGATGGAAGCGGCATTCCCGTTCGTCGAGACGCACGACCAGCTCGAAGCAATCGCCGAGGTGAAGGCGGACATGGAGCGCGAACAGCCGATGGACCGGTTGATCTGTGGCGATGTCGGCTATGGAAAGACCGAAGTGGCGGTGCGGGCGGCGTTCAAGGCTGTTGCCGATGGCCGCCAGGTCGCCGTACTCGTGCCGACAACGGTGCTCGCAGAGCAGCACGGGAACACGTTTCGCGAGCGCGTGGCAGGCTTCCCCATGCGCGTTGAAGTGCTCTCCCGCTTTCGAAATGAGCAGCAGCAGAAGGAGATCGTGACCGGCATCGCGACGGGCGAAGTGGACATCGCGGTGGGCACGCACCGGCTGCTGCAGCGCGATGTGGAGTTCAAGGATCTCGGACTCGTGATCATCGATGAAGAGCAGCGCTTCGGGGTGAGCCACAAGGAGCGGCTCAAGCAGATGCGCGCCGAGGTGGACGTGCTCACGCTCTCGGCGACGCCGATCCCAAGGACGCTTCAGATGTCGCTCGTGGGCATCCGCGACATGAGCACTGTCATGACTCCGCCAGAGGAACGCCTGCCGATCCAGACGTACGTACTGCAGTGGGATGACGAGATTTTGCGAGAGGCGATCGACCGCGAACTGCAGCGCGGCGGGCAGGTGTACCTCGTGCATAACCGCGTCCACAACATCGAGCGCATCGTGGCGAGGGTGCAGCAGATAGTCCCGGAAGCGCGCATCATCGTGGGGCACGGCCAGATGCCAGAGGAGCAACTCGAACGGGTGATGCTCGAATTTGCCGCGGGAGAGCATGACATCCTCGTCTGGACATCCCGAATGCGAACACGATCATCATCAACGATGCCGACAGGCTGGGGCTGGCACAGCTGTACCAGCTTCGGGGCCGCGTTGGGCGGGCTACGAACCGGGCGTATGCCTATCTGCTGTACGACCGGGATCGATCGATCACGGAGCAGGCACAGAAGCGGCTCGAAGCGGTGTTCGAAGCCAGCGAGCTGGGCGCCGGGTTCCAGATAGCACTCCGGGATCTCGAAATCCGGGGGGCTGGCAATGTCCTGGGGAATGAACAAAGCGGGCACATCGCGGCCGTGGGGTTCGAGCTGTATTCGAAGCTGGTTTCCGAGGCCGTGACCGCGCTCAAAGCGACGATCGTCGAGGGAAAGGCTGCCCCGCCACCCGCACCGCCGCCGCCCGTCATCGACCTGCCGCTGAGCGCTCACATACCGGAGAACTACGTAGACGATGTGCATGCCCGGCTTGCCTTGTATCAGCGGATTGCAGGGATTTCGAGCGCCGAGGGCATCGCCGAGATGCAGGCAGAGCTCGCCGACCGCTTCGGAAAGCCGCCTCGATCCGTGGAAAATCTCCTCTATGTGGCACTCGTGCGTTCGCTCGCGAGGGCCGCGCGTGTGGAAAGCGTGAAGACGGATGAGCACATGTTCCACATCCGCGTCAGGGGCGGCGTAGCGCCGGACCTGCGAGCACGCGTGGAGGCGCTAAAGATGGATGGCGTGTTGGTCGGCCCGAACCAGGTGCGGCTCGACCGTGTGGGGATGGGCTCGCGATGGATGCAGCTGTTGGCACGAGTGCTGCGCGCGATGGGTGGGGGTGACGCATGAGGGAGACGCCCTGGGGGATGTGGGACCCCCTGCCGCCAGGTGAACTGGTGGAGGAACTCCGGGCGTTGGATGCGCACTGGTGGCTGGCAGGGGGATTCGCGTTGGAGGCATGGGTCGGCCGTCCGTGGCGTGAGCACGACGACATTGATGCAGCGATCAGCCGGCCGGATCAACTCCGGCTGCGGTCGCTGCTGGAAGGGTGGGACCCACACGCCGCTGACCCGCCCGGCCAGCTCCGTCCATGGGCGCCTGGCGAGGAGCTTCCGCCCGCTGTGCACGACATCTGGGTGAGGAGAGGTGCCGGCGGCCCGTGGAAGTTCCAGTTCATGCTGGACGAAACGGAAGACGGCAACTGGGTATACCGGCGAGATGGGCGCATCCGCCTGCCACAACGTGACCTCTGGTGGGAGCGCAAGGGCGTGCGGTACATCAGGCCGGAAGTGCAGCTGTTGTACAAGTCTCGCTCGCGGCGTCCAAAAGACGAGGTCGATTTCACCGTCGTGATGCCATTACTGCGCCATGACGAACTCGGATGGTTGGAGGCTGCGCTCGCACTAAGCGACCCTTCGAACCCGTGGCTCACCAGGGTCCGGGCGCAAATGGCGCGCATCTGATAATCGCCTTCCATGCCGGCGCCACGTTCCTGGCGTTTCGCACAGCAATTATTTTGTTGCCAAGTATTTGCTCTCGGATTAGGATACGGCCCAATGCCAGGGCGTCCGCTCCTCCCAGGTGAACTCTCCGTGCTTGCGCTGCTGCTCGATGGGCCGATGCATGGCTACGAGATGGCTCGCTGCTTCGAGCGTGACGACCTCGCTGAGGTTTGCCCCGTTGAGCAGAGCCTCCTCTACACATACCTGCGCAACATTGAGGACCGCGAACTCGTGACGTGGCACGAAGTGCGGGAGGGGAAGCGTCCCCCGCGCAAAGTCTACGTGCTCACAGACGCGGGCCGCGCCGCGGTTGAGAACTGGCTTCACGAGCCGGTCGGGCGCATGCGCCAGGTACGGCTGGAATTTCTGCTCAAGCTGTACTTCCTGCACCACAGCGACGTCGGCGCAGAGGCCGCACTCCTCCAACGCCAGCTCCGGGTGTGCGAGGACTATCGCGCGCGGCTGAGTGAGCGGGCGAACGGTACGGAAGGGTTCCCGCGCCTCGTCGCGCATTCCAAGCTTTCCGCAGCGGAGGCGACGATTGGCTGGCTCGAGAGCTACGCCGCGGAACTCGAACGCGGGTCAGGCGGTGGGCGCTCATGAACCTCTGGACTTCGCTAAGGCGTGTGCCCATGGCGCACAGCGCGTGCATCGGAGTCCTTGCGCTCGCTGTGTTGGGAGCGGTGGCCGTTGCGGCATGCGGAGGTGGCTCCAACAGCAACGGTCCCGGTGAGACGCCGGGCGATGGAAGTGCGGCGGTGAGCCCATCCAGCGCCGCGGCCAGCAGCACGAAGGCGGCCCTCTCGGGAAGCGTCACGGTGTTTGCAGCGGCATCCCTCACTGATGCATTCAACGCCATCGGGAAGGAGTTCGAGCAAGCGAACCCGGGCACAAAGATCACGTTCAGCTTTGCAGGGTCGTCAACGCTCGCCACACAAATCACTGAAGGCGCTCCAGCCGACGTGTTCGCCTCGGCTGATACAAGGCAAATGAAAGTCGTTACCGACGAAGGTAACGCCGCGGCGCCGGTCATTTTTGCGACGAACGTGCCCGTGGTGGTGGCGCCGAAGGGCGATACGCGTGTGCAGTCGTTCGCGGACCTCGCGAGGCCTGGCGTGAAGCTGGTCCTCGCTGCGCCAACGGTGCCAATCGGCAATTACGCCCGGACCATCTTCGCGAATGCGAGCGGTGCGAATGGGATTTCGGCAACGTTCTCGGCGGACGTGCTCAAGAATCTCCAGAGCAACGAGACGAACGTGAAGGCGGTGATCGCGAAGATCCAGGTCGGCGAGGCAGACGCTGGCGTGGTGTATACGACCGACGCAGCTGCTGCGAAGGGTGAGGTGACAACCATCGCTATTCCGAAGGAGTACAACGTGGTGGCGGAATATCCCATGGCCCTGCTGAAGACGAGCAGCCACCTTGCTGTGGCGGAGGCATTCGTGCAGTACGTAACCTCGGGGGCAGGACAGGCGATCCTCAAAGGGTACGGCTTCGGCGGGGCCGGGTAGTGGCAGCGGTCGGCCGGCGGCGCGGCATGGCATTCGGCGCAGACCGGCCTGCGTTTGGGGCGGTGGCGCTGGCCACGTTCGCTTTTGCCCTGTTCTTCCTCCTTCCGTTCGCCGGGCTTGTCTACCGGGCGGCGCAGAACGGCGATGTGTGGCGTCTGCTCAGCGGCAACGTCGTCCGCGACGCGCTGGTGCTCTCGCTCTGGACATCGACGCTCTCGACGCTGCTCGCGATTACGTTTGGGACGGCCGCCGCGTATCTCCTCGCCCGCAGCAGCTTTCCCGGCAAGTCGCTGGTGGACGCTATCATCGACCTGCCGATTGTGCTCCCACCCACGGTGGCGGGTGTGGCCCTCCTGACGGCGTTTGGGAGGCGCGGGCTCATCGGCCAGCCGATCGATGACTGGTTCGGGTTCACGTTCGGGTTCAGTACGCTGGCCGTGATCATGGCGCAACTGCTCGTGGCCTCGCCGTTTTACGTGCGGGCAGCAAAGGGTGGCTTCGAATCGATCGACCCACAGATGACACGCGTTGCCTACACGCTCGGGGCGTCGCGCACGCGCACCTTCTTCCAGGTGGTGCTGCCGCAGACGTGGCCCGCGCTGCTCGCGGGGATAGTGTTGTGTTGGTCGCGGGCGATGGGCGAGCTGGGAGCGACACTCATTTTCGCGGGGAACCTGCAAGGCCGCACACAGACGATGCCGCTCGCGATTATCCAGGCGTTCGAGGGCACATCGCTGGGGCTGGACGGCGCGATAGCACTCTCGCTTGTCCTGCTGGCTGTGGCGCTAGCCGTATTGGTGCTCTTCCGTGTGTTCACGCGACACGCGATAACAATGGGATGACGCTCGAATTCGCCGCCCACAAGCAACTCGGGCCGTTCGCCTACGAAGCGGAGTTCGCCGCAGGCGACGAGATCGTCGTGCTGTTTGGGCATTCGGGTGCCGGCAAGAGCATCACACTGGCAATGATCGCGGGCCTCATGCGGCCGGATGAAGGTCGCATCGTCATCGATGGGCGGGTGGTGTTCGATAGTACGGCCGGTACCAACCTCTCGCCGCAGCTGCGCAATACGGGGTATGTGGTACAGGACCTGGCCTTGTTCCCGCACATGACAGTCGCCGAGAACATCGCGTTTGGGATGGCGCGGGCAGCCGAGCCACGCGAGCGCGTCAGGCAGTTACTCGAAATGTTCCGTCTCGAAGGTTTCGAGGAGCGGCGGCCGAAGACGCTGAGCGGCGGTCAGCAGCAGCGCGTTGCGCTGGCGCGAGCGCTGGCGCGCGAGGCGAAGGTACTCCTGCTCGACGAGCCATTTAGCGCGCTCGATGAGTCACTCCGGGCCGGCCTTCGCCGTGAGCTGCTCCGGCTGAAGGAGCGCCTTGGAATCACCATCGTGTTCGTCACTCATGACCTCCGCGAAGCGCACCTTCTGGCTGACAGAGTGGCCGTCTTCGACAACGGCCGCCTGCTGCAGTTCGGGACACGGGATACCATCTTCAGACGCCCATGCACGCGGCGCGTGGCGGAACTTACCGGCGTCACCAACATCCTGCCAGCGACCGTGCGCGAGGGCGCCGGCGAATATGCACTCGTGGATTCTGCGGGCATGGCGTTGCGCTGCGCGGTGCCGCCGGGCATGACGTTTCACACGGGGAGAGCTGTGGACCTCGCCATCCGCGCGGAACGTGTGATCTTGCGACGGTCCGTACCATCGGGACCGGCGCCCTCGAACTTCGTGGAGGGACGGATCGTGTCGGAAGATGCTTATGGTTCGACGCACGTGCTGCGGTTCCAAACGGACAGCGCGTCACACGAGACAATCGAAGTCGAAATTGCGGCGCGGCCATACGAGGTGCTCGGTGTGGCGAACGAAAAACGCTGGACGCTTGAACTGCCGCCCGAAGATATTCACATGATGACGGCAGACGGCGAGGCGCCTACCCCGGTGTAACTGGCGGCGCCAGGCGTTCGGCAACGACGACGAACATCGGGTCCGTGCCGGGCCCGGGGCTGATATCGTAAGCGCGAGCCTGGCCAAAACCGCCGCTGAGCCTGAAATAGAGCGCGATGAGGTCAGCGTGATCGCGGTCGCCGAGCATGCGCCACAGGGAGACCGCCTTCGTGGGGAAGCAGCGGTTCGAGTACGCGATGGCAAACGGCGCCCCTGGACGAAGGACACGAGCCATGTCGCGAAA
>JAFKFP010000285.1 GCA_017308185.1 bacterium
CGCTCAATGTGCTGTTCTTTCTGAGCGGCGCGATCACGGGCGCTCTGTTTATCTGGCTTGGGCGAGTGCCCGGAGGCGACATCGCGCCGCTCGCAGTCGTGGCGCCGCTGACCGCCGGCGCGTGGGTCCTGGGCCGCCGGGTTCGCCTGGATGACGCACGCTTCCGAGACCTCTCGATGAGCATCCTCACCATCAGCTGCCTGGCCGCACTCGCGAACATCGCGGGTCTCGGCCGGCTCCTTTAAACACATAAGCCGACGACGCAACTCGTATCGAATGGAGGATGCCGCAATGTACAACGAGTATGTCAAAGTGGAACACCATGAGGGGTGGGCTGAGATGATCCTGGACCGTCCCGAGCGCCGCAATGCGCTCATCGGTCCCATGATTGAACAGCTCACGCACACAGTGCGGATGCTCGGCATGGACGACTCCGTTCAGGCGATCGTCTTCCGCGGCGCCGGCGGATGCTTCTCCTCCGGCCACGACCTGAAAGAGCTTCAGCTGGAACCCCGGCCCGCATGGGCGCTCTCGCTCGGCCGCATCTTCCGCGAAGCGAACATCGCGCTTTTCGAGTTCCCGAAGCCAATCGTCGGCGCACTCGAAGGCTACGCAATCAACGCCGGCGCCGCCCTCGCCCTCTCCTGCGACATCCTTATCGCTGGAGAGTCCGCCGTCCTGCAGGTCGGCGAGATCCAGCAGGGCGCCGGTGTCGCCAATAACGTCGCTTGGCTTCGCCTTCGCGCGGGCGAGGCGGCCGCCTCCCGCATCGTGCTCTACGGCGAACGGATCCCCGCCGCCGAACTCCACCGTCTCGGACTCACCAGCGAAGTAGTGCCCGACGCGGATGTGCTTGCCCGGGCCCGCATCGTAGCCGCACGGCTGGCCGGCTTCCCGCCAGGCAGTCCTGCACGGATTAAAGCTGCCGTGCGCGCCCAATCGGGCATCATCGACCCGCGCGAGTGGTTCACCGTGCAGTCGAGCGCGGCATTACTCAGCGCGAACAAGGTCTCGTAGGCCGCGCCGCATGGATGATGACGCAGCCGCCGAGGTCATGCGGCGCTTTGGCCGCGCATACTTCAGCAAGGACGCCGCCCAGCTTCGCGAGGTGATCACCGAGGACGCCGAATGGCACTTCGCGTTCGGCGAAGATGCACCCGATGGCCGCGTCCGCCGCGGCATCGACGGGTTCATGCGCGGCATGGCCGAGAACGACGCTATGTTCGAGCGGCTGCGCTTTGGTGATGTCCGGTGTCGCGCGCTCGGCGGCGATGACATGGTGATGACCTACCTTGTGGACGGCCAATGGCGTAATGGCCCTGCGTTTCAGCTCCGCGGCGTCGAACTGATCGCGGTGCGCGACGGCCGCGTCGCACGCAAAGATGTCTTCTGGAAGCAGTTCCGTCCGCAGTCGTAACCAGGACCGTTCGAAGCAGGCGCCTCGCTGGCCAATCCCGAATTCCAGGCTGACCCCGAGAGCGGTACGCTTCGCGCTTCCCAGGCGACACACGGCAAGGATGTCTTACGGTGCCGGCTGAACCTGTCCTGCTTCACCGGTATGCTTCACGCTACGCATGAGCAAGGGGGTTCGACCGCACCATGGGAAGCGAAAGCACCGTTTCACCGATTCTCGCCAACCTTGCCATTGTCGCCGTGTTTGCGAGCCTGTTGGTCCTGACGTTTGCCGAGCTCCCCCGCGCTGATGCGCTTCGCGCGTTCGTCTACGACCACGGTCAGCACCTCATGCTTCTTGTCGCCGCGACGGCGACTGGCTCCTCCCTCTACTACTCCGAGGTCGTGGGGTTCGTGCCCTGCGAGTTCTGCTGGTTCCAGCGGGTCATAATGTATCCACTCGCCGTACTTCTGCTTACCTCAGCCATCACTCGCTCGCGACTCGGCGCGCAGTTCGTGCTTGTCCTGGCCCTTATCGGGCTCGGCCTGTCCATATACCACTACCAGCTCCAGATGTTCCCATCGCAGGGAGAGGTTTGTACCGGCAGTGCGGTGCCGTGCTCAGGGAAATACATCAACGAATTCGGCTTTGTCACCATCCCGTTTATGGCCGGCTGCGGTTTCCTCACGATTCTCATCCTGCAAGTCTCGCAATGGCGCGTCGGCAACCTGTACCGCCGCTGGACAGCTGCCGAATAAAACGCCAGGCCGCGGCGAAGGCACGCTCGCCGCGGCCAGCACCTGGTTACCCGAACAGCACCCGCTCCTTCAGGAACCGCTCAACCGATGTGTAGAACGCCTCGATCGTTTCAGCCTTTCGCCAGCCGTGGCCCTCGCCTTCATACACGTGGTACTCGTGGGGCACACCACGCGAGCGCAGCGAAGCAACGATAGCGTCGCTCTGCTCACGCGGCACTACTCGGTCGATGTCGCCCTGGAACACGGCGATCGCGTCACGGATCTTGTCGGCGTGGAAGATCGGCGAGCGCTCCCGGTACTTCGCCGCTGCCTCGGGCAGGGGGCCAAGCATCAGGTCGAGATATCGCTGCTCGAACTTGTGCGTGTCGCTTGCCAGCGTGAATTGGTTGGCAACGCCGAACATACAAATAGCTGCCTTGTAGAATCCCGGCTCCTCGACCAGCGATTGCAGGACCGTGAAGCCGCCGGCACTGCCGCCCATGATCACGAGCCGCGAACGGTCGGCCATGCTGTGCTCAGCCAGCCATTCCGCCCCGTACTTCGCGTCCTTGACATCGTAAATGCCCCAGTTTTCGCGCAGCTTCAGCATGTACTCGCGGCCGTAACCGGTGCTTCCGCGGTAGTTCGGCAGCAAGACCGCATACCCGCGCGTGGCGAAGTACTGCGCCTGCGCATTCCAGCCCATCGTCACCTGGCTTGTCGGTCCTCCGTGTACCAGCACGATGAGTGGAGGTGCGCCCGTGCCTTCGAAGTGCTCACTCGCCGGTGGATAGTACAGGCCGTGCGCTTCCTCACTATCGAACGATGGCCAACTCACGGCCTGCCCTGTTGATAGCGCGGTCTTCGGCGCTTCTTCGCTCGATGCGTACCTGCGCACCGTCTTGCGCCCGCCGTCGTCGATCACGACCACACGCGGCGGTGTCACACTATTGCTGCCGATGATCGTCACCCGCGCCAGCGGCCTCTCGGTGACTGGCGGGTACAGCGCCGGGCTCGAGATGCTCGTGTAGTCGTCGCCCGTGCGCTCCTCCACCAGGCCGTCGCCGTTGACCATCACGAGTGTCTCTCGGCCCGCCTGCCGTCGGATCGCATGCACCCGCCCGATTGCATCAACCGCAAGCGTGCGCATCCCCTGCTGCCAGGCCGGCATACCGTACTCCGAGTCGCCCGAAGTTATCTGCTGCACCTCGCCGGTTGCGAGATCATGGCGATAAATGTGGCCCCACCCGCTCTCATCGGACACGTAGTACATGCCGTCGCCTGGTCCAAATACGGGCTGGAAGATCGCGATATCGTGGCCGCCGGCCACAACGCGGCTCGTGCCGAGGCGCGGCCGATCTCCGTCAGCAACGAACTCCGCACATCTCAATTCCGTCCCGTCCCACGGCATGTTGGGGAAGTCCCACTCCACCCACGCGATGCGTGTCCCGTCGGCGTTCCACGCCGGCTGCATATAAAAGTTGCGCCCTTCGCCGAGTCGCACGGGCCAGCGCTCGCCGTCGCTATCGACGATGGCAACGCAATCCACGTCCTCATACGTATGGACGTACGCAACCCAGCGCCCATCTGGCGAAACCACGGGCGTGGATGCAGCGCCGAACGCCGGCGTGATCGCCCTTGCGCGTCCGCCACGAATCGGCTGGCGGTAGATGCGCTGATCCGCCTGCCCTACGAAGTACGCGTCGCCATGAGAGAGCGTGAAGTCGCCGCCGCCGTAGCCCACAAACGCCCGGACGGAAATGTCGGAGGTCAGATCGCGTGGTCCATTGCGCTCGTCGTCATGTACCACGATGACGCCACGGTCGCCGCGCCCTTCAACCCACCCGAGTGTCCTGCCGTCCGTATCCCAGCACGGTTCTCCGAGCCGAAGGTTGCCCGCAAGGCTCCTCGCCGTAATTGGGCTGTCCCACAAACCGAACATCCGCGACTCCAGTGCCATCGCCATCCTCCCGTGTCGTTGTGTGTCGATTGTCACCGCTCCGGGTCAGAGCCGCGAGATGCGCAGAGAACCATATCGCGCCGCGAGGCGTACAATGGTCGTCATGTTCAAACCCGGCATGCCAGCGCCTGATTTTACGGCCACGCTCGATGACGGCAGCCAGTTCCACCTCGCCTCGTACCATGGCGATAAGAACGTCGTCCTCTACTTCTACCCCAAAGATTTCACGGCAGGTTGCACCAAAGAAGCCTGCGCGTTTCGCGACAACTACGACGAGATCGGCCGCTATGACGCCATCATCGTGGGTGTGAGTGGTGACTCCGAGTCATCGCATGGCTCGTTTCGAGAGCGTCATCACCTCCCCTTCCCGCTCATCGCGGACACCGACCGTGATCTCATCACCCTGTACCAGGCGCGCGGCCTGTTCGGGATGACCGCGCGCGTCACCTACGTGATAGATAAGCAGGGCATCATCCGCGCGGCTCTGCGCCATGACCTGCTCGTTGGCCGCCACGTGCCT
The DNA here is from genome assembly GCA_017308185.1 of bacterium. Lineage (GTDB taxonomy): Bacteria > Chloroflexota > Dehalococcoidia > Tepidiformales > Tepidiformaceae > JAFKFP01. The sequence goes on from JAFKFP010000285.1 coordinate 4,611, forward strand.
GAAGTTGTCCGCACCCTCGAGGTCATAGAGGCGGCGTCCGGCCACGCAGTATGAAGAAATTCACGCGCGAAGAGAAGCTCCCGGCGATTCGTGCAGTCCAGGAGTGGTTCCGCCGTGAGCGCGACGAGGAAGTGGGCGATCTTGCTGCAGAATTGCTCGTCGACGCCCTTGGCCCGGCGGTTGGCCGTCTCTGGTACAACGAAGGCATCCACGATGCCCGGGCCGTGGTCGCGGGAAACGCGGCCACGCTCGATGAAGCGCTCTTTGCGCTCGAACTTCTCCCCGACGCGCGCTAAATCGCCGTCTCAACTGCCGCCGGCTCGACCGCGACCTCACCATCGGGTGTGACGGCGGGGGCGCCCGCATCGTGCCCGCTCATGCGGCCAGCCGCCGTTACGCGGTATCCCGCAGCGGGCACGAGCTTCGATGCCTTGCCCAGGCCGAACGGCGGCATGTTGTTGTACACGCTCTCGTATTGCCCGGCCGCCACCTTGAATGTCTCGTGCCAGATTCCCACGTCGCCGTTACTTGCGACCGTCTTGTTGAATTTCACCCACGCCGGGAAGTGTTCGCCGTCTTTGCTCCGCGCCCACGCGTCCAGTTGCTCGAATGAACGCCAATACTGGAGGACCGCCGGTTGGAGCGGGTTCCCAAGCAGGTTCCGATACCCCAGCAACCCCGCTTCGGGCCGCCGTTCAAGCTCGCGAAGCATTTTCGGCATCGCCATGAACACGGGCAGCCACTTATGGAGTTTCCACGGCTTGTTGACCCGCATGCCAATGAGGAACACGACGAAGTCGCCTTCGATGTCCGCTGTGAGCCGGCGGCGCTCGACCGATGTCATCTCAATACTCCATTTAAGAAATCGAGAGATCGTATCTCGAATCCTACCTGCTCTGCGTGATCATGGGAAGAGTCTCTCACTTATCAATCTCTGGGTCCCACCGGAACCAGCGGATGCACAGTACGAATGCCACCACCACCCACACGGCCAGCACCGCAAGCGTTGTCTCCACCTGCCATGACCCGCCGGTCTCCTGTGACTTGAACCAGTCGGGCAGGAAGACATACCGATACCCGAGCGCCATCCAGCGCAGAGGGAACACGTTCGCTACCCACTGCATCCACGAAGGAACGTCCGTGAACTGGAAGAAGACGCCGGAGATGAACTCCATCACAAGGTACACGGGCATGATGATCGCCGGGGCCGACCGCGCATTCGGGATCAGGCGCGTGTACGCGATGCCCGCGAGGCAGCAGGCAGCCACACCGAGCGCCGTCACCACGAAGAACATGGCCCATCGTGCGCCATCCGCCGGCAGCTTCAATCCGTAGAACGCCAGCCCGACGGCCAACATGATGACCACCTGGATGATGGTCACAATCGTGGCCATGCCGATTTTGCCCGCGAAGTACGCCGGCCGTGGCAGCGGAGTCGCAGAGAGCCTCTTCAGCAGACCCTCCTGCCGTTCCATCGAAATCCACGTGGCGAGGTTGTTGAACGTCGTCGAGATGATCCCGGCCGCGATCATCCCCGAGATGAAGTATTGCCGGAAATTCACGAGTTGGCCCGAAGGCCCTTTGATCGTGTAGCTGATGATGCCCCCGAACAGCACCAACAGCATGACCGGGAACGCGAATGTGAAGACCGCAGAGCGCGTGTCACGGAAGAATTGCCTGAGTTCGATGATCGTGCGCGAGATGGAAAGGCGCAGCAGGTTCGGCTGCCATTGTGTGGCGCCCGCCGCCTGGATGACCGCTGTTGCTTCACGTGTCCTCATAGCCGCCCTCCGTCGGTCTCCGGGGTCGCACCGCGCTCCGCAATCATGGCGAGATAGGTGTCTTCGAGCGACGGGCGCGTCACCGCAAGCCCCGGCACTTCGTCCAACCCGAACCTCTGTGTCCACTCCGCCAGCGCTCTCACGACCGCCGTCGGCGTGTCCGTTGCGATCGTGTAGAAGCCATCTTCTTGCGTCACGGTGCCTGGAATCGCCGGCAAGGCCGCCCCCGCCATCCCCTCAGTGATGCTGAATGTGACGTGCGCCTCTGCCCCTGCACGCCCTCCAAGTTCGCGCGGCGTGGCGACCGCGGCCAACTCGCCCGCGATGAGTACGCCAACGCGGTCGGCCAGTGCTTCGGCTTCATCGAGGTAGTGCGTCGTAAGCACCACGGTCTTGCCGAGCGACGTCAACTCGCGCACCACATCCCAGGCCTGGCGGCGGGCCGCAGGGTCGAAACCCGTGGTTGGTTCATCGAGAAAGATCAACTCGGGGTCGCCAATCAACCCCAATGCGAGGTCCACACGGCGCTTCTGACCGCCCGAGAGCGATTCGCACCGCGCCTTCCGTTTCCCCTCGAGTCCCACAAGTTCGATCACGCGGTCGACGCCCAGTGGCGCCGGGTAGAACCCCGCGAAGTGTGTTACCGTTTCTTCGACGGAAAGCTGGTCGAATTGCCCGCTCGATTGCCCATTCGGGTCCCGCGTCTGCCGGGTCGAGGCCCAGTATCGTCACGTCCCCGCCGCTGCGCGTCCGAAACCCTTCGAGGATCTCGACCATCGTGGTCTTGCCCGCGCCGTTCGGACCGAGCAGCGCGAACACCTCTCCGTGTTCGATCTCAAGGTCGACGCCCCGGAGCGCCTCGAACGTCCCGTAGTGTTTTTGTAGGCCGGTCACTCGCACCGGTGCTGTCACGGTTGAGGTCATTGCATGTGCTCCCGTCAATAGATAGTGACAGTATCCGATAGTTGCGCTATCTTCAGCACATGTCAACCGCGAAAGGCCTCAAGATCTCGGAACTCAGTCTAAAGACTGAGATCCCGCTGGCTACCATCAAGTTTTATCTCCGCGAAGGCCTTCTGCCACCCGGCGAACGCACCGGGCCAAACCAGGCGCGATATGGTCCCGAACACCTGAGCCGCCTGCGCCTCATCCGCACCATGCGCGACATTGGCGGCCTGAGCATCGCGACCATCCGTGAAATCCTGCGACACACCGATGACGCGCCCGACCCTTCGATCCTCGCGCAGGTTGCGGACGCCATCGCCGACCATCCCGGCCCTGTCATCGCCTCCTCGCTCACGGAAGGGCCCGGTCGTGGTCGCGCCGAAGAGGATGTCGCGGCAGTGTTGAGTCGTACCGGATGGGACATCCGCCCCGACTCGCGCGTGCGTGCTCGGCTCGTTGATGCGTTGATGGCCATCCGTGCCACTGTCGAGCCCGACGTGCCCGCGGAGGTGCTCGACTTCTATGCCCACGCCGCGTTCGACATTGCGCGCAATGAGCGGAGCCAGGGGATGAGCCATCTCGAAGGCGGCACCGACGGGATTGTGGAGGCAGTGGTTCGCGGCACAATCCTCTGGGAGATGGTACTCACCACCATGCGCCGCCTCGCGCACGAACATCTCGGTGACAGCGGCGCGTATGACGATTGGCTCGCTACCTGGCGTCGGGGACTCGATGGCGCCGATGTCTCGGTGCGGTAGACGGAGGCCGCTCGCATTGCTGATGTGATATCGTTACATGTAACGATGGAGGACGCCGGTGGTCGCCAGGTCGTCACGTGAGAGAGCACGCGAATTCCGCGCTCGTAAGCGCCGTGAGGGCATGCGTTTGCTGCAAATCTGGGTGCCCGATGCACACTCGCCGGAGTTCGCCGCCGAAGCCCACCGGCAGTCAGTCCTCGCAGCCCGTGCAGACGCCCGCACCGACGATCAGGACTTTATCGATTCAATCGCTGAAGAAGACGGCTGGTGAGGCGAGGCGAGATCTGGACCGCGGCCGGTGGCGGGGACTACGCCGACAAGCCGCGCCCGGTGCTCGTCGTGCAGAACGACCAGTTCGACGCGACGCAGTCGGTGACAGTCTGTGGTTTCACAACCGATTCGGATGAGATGTCGCTCTTCCGGGTTCGCGTCGAACCTGACGACCAGAATCACCTCGAGCGCCCATGCTACGCGATGCTCGATAAGATCTATACCGTCCGACGCACCCGCCTCGGTTACCTCGTTGGTTCGTTGCCACACGCCACCATGCTGGACGTAGACCGTGCCACCATCCTCTTTCTCGGGGTCGGCTTGTGAGTCACATGGAGAGCACACGCCCGCATCATTGCGGCTCCCGTAGCCACCGGACCGCGTGCCACCCCCGCTCTCCCAGGGCGGCCTCCACGTCCCCTGCACGAAAACCCTCAACCCAGCGCCGCGTCGCCGGATCGATCACGACAATTGTCCAGCCGCGCCCCGGGTCATTCGCCGGCTCGGGCTGTGCCACAACGATCACCGCCTGTTCGCTGCCTGCATTGCACACCGCCAGGCCCGCTCGCGGATCGAGTGCCGCATCGCGAAGGTCGCGGAGATGGCTCGAACGCGTGGTCTGCTCCGGAACCCAATGCTCCCGTGCCCGCACATACCGAAGGTAGTTGAATTCGGAAGCCGACACCTGGTTCCCCGCCCGTTGCTGCTGGCTCTCGGCGCCCGCGGCAGCTTCTTCATCGAGCACGACGCGCGCCGCCGGGTCGAACCCCGCGGCCCCAATGGCAGACAATGCCAACTGCACGACATGCGCCGGGACAGGTTCATGGCCCTCCTCGATCGCGTAGAGGAGCACCGCGATGTGGTCGCGTCCGCCTGCCATGCCCGCCTAATCCAGCGAAGCCAGGAATGCGCCAACTGCCGCGTTGAAGGCCTCTGGCTGGTCGATGTTCGAAGCGTGTCCCGCGTCCGGGGTGACCACCTTCTGCGCACCCGGGATCTTCGCCGTCATATAGTCCGTTGCCGCAAGGAACGGTTCATCGCGGTCCCCGACCAGTACCAGCGTTGGCACCTGAATCCCCTCGAACGATTCGATCACGCGCGAATCGAATTGCGCGAGCATCCCCCGCGCGGCGTTCGCCAGTCCCTGGGCCGAGCGGTGCTGGCTCACCCGAACCTCCGCACTGCCCCCGAGCGCGTCGAGACCCTTCGCCTCGAAGTTCTTCGCGCGTCCCTCGGCCGTCGCGTTCCAACCCTCGCGGGCCTTCGGATTGCGATAGCCCGGCCCCGTATCGAAGAGCATCAGTGCACGCGTCATCTCCGGGTACTTGAGGTGGAACGCCAGCGACATGTAGCCGCCCAACGAAAGACCGCCAATAACAGCCCTCTCGATGCCGCATTCGTGCAAGATAGCGGCCATGTCATCCACCGTCGTCGCTTCAGAGTAGAGCGATGGATCGTCCGGGCTGTCGGACTGGCCGTGACCCCGCATGTCCCAGGTCACCAACCGATAGCGTTTCGAAAACTCCGCGGCCTGGTTCCTCCACATCGCCGACGTGGCGCTGTAGCCGTGGCTGAGGAGCACCGGCGGCCCGTCCCCCGAACTCTCGTAGTAGATCGACACGCCATCGCGATTCAGGTGCGGCATCGCAGCCCCCTTGGTCTCTGTTTTCGGCATTCTAGGCTACCTGCGCCGCCCCCGGCGACTCGCACCTCGTCCAGGGTCACGTGTCGCTGCCGTCCGTCTCCCATGTGATGCCATCCCATCCAGCGAACCTCGTCCGCATGACTTCGAACGCGCCCGGGTTGTTGTCCACCAGCAGGAAGCGACGCCCAAGCTCGCGGCTCGCCGCCCCCGTCGAGCCGCTCCCCGCGAAGAAGTCGAGCACGAGGCCGCCTGGCGCCGAACTCGCCCGCACAATACGCCGGAGGATGCCGAGCGGCTTCTGCGTCGGGTACCCGGTCTTCTCGCGCCCGCCCCTTGGCACGATTAGGTGCCACCACGTATCCGTCGGCAGTTTGCCTCGCGCCGCCTTCTCCGGTCCCACGAGCGTGGGCGCCATATACGGCACACGGTCG
>JAFKFP010000404.1 GCA_017308185.1 bacterium
ATGATCCAGGCCTACACAGTGAAGGCTGACGGAATCAATCTACACAACGTAATCGTCGCTGGGCATCAACCAGATGTGTACGCGTTAGGCCAGGAAGAGGTGCAGGCTTTCATTGCCAAGCAGAAGGTCTCGATAGGGGAACCGCCCTCTGGCAGCTGACGGCCCGTTTCGGCACCGAGAGCGGCAGGATCGCGATGGCAGCCGACGCAGCCTGGGCGGTCTGCCGCTAGCGACCCACACCGGCCGAGAGGAGCCGTCCGACGGGCGGCTCCTCTCGTATCCTTGCCCGGCGCAGAGTCAACCAACAGATGGTCTGTGGCCGTCACGGCCATAGTTCGGCCCGGTCGGTCCCACACGCATGAATGGCGGTTATCGAACAGCGCCTGGCAGTGACACAACCGTCGAAACGCGCTGCCGGAGACCTCGCCGCTGCGGTACTCGCGCCGTCTTCCTCACCGCACATAGCGATAGGCCTGCGCCTCGTGTCACCTCCTGGACGGTTTGAGCTTTCTCAGCCCCGGGGAAGCCCAAGCCCACGCGTGGCGATAATGTTCCGCTGGATCTCGCTCGTCCCTCCCGCAATCGTGCTCGCCACGGTCTGCGGATACGCCCGCGCCCACCGCGCATACATCGCGGTTCGCGAAACCTGGGCTGCCAGGCCTCCAATCCTCAGGCCGGTCCGCGCCACTCGCTGGTTCAGCTCGGGCGTAAACAGCTTTGCTATCGACGCCTCGTAGTTTGGCACCGCTCCGCGCTCCTGCATCGAAAGGATGCGCAACGAGAGGAACCGCGACACTTCCGCCTCCACCGCCCGGTCGGCCATGTCGTACCGGCACCGCTCAGCCACATGCGGAAGACGCTTCATGAGGGCAATCGCTATCGGCGACGAAATTCCTCCATACGTCCACCACACAGGCCCGACCGAATGGGCGCGTTACGCCGCCATCAACGGTATCTTCAACGATATCCACCACGACGACGAGGCTGGGCTGGCGATGACGCCATTGTCCGCGAGGCCGGGTGCCAGTTCCGCGGAATTAACACCAAGGGCGACATTGTGACATGCCGAGGTACTGTTGCGGCTGTCTCCGGCCTGGGATCGCGCCACACCGTCACACTCGATGTCTCGGCCCGGAATCAGCACGATGTGGTGCTGGC
>JAFKFP010000286.1 GCA_017308185.1 bacterium
CGCTGATGGTGCGCGCGATGGACGAGCCTGCGTGGGCCCGCGAAGCGTGTTTCGCAACGAATGATGCCCGCATCGCGAACCAGGACATGCTCGATGAGCACCTGGCGAGCTGGACATCGGTGCAGGATGACTACGCGGTCATGTCGTTGCTGCAGGCCGCGGGGGTGCGCGCGGCGGCGTGCCAGAAGCCGAGCGACCGCGTGGACCGGGATCCGCAGTTCGCGGCGAGGGGCTGGTGGAGTTCGCTGCCGCACGACGAACTGGGCGATGCACGTGTGGATGGCGTGGCGCCTCGGCTGAGCGCTACGCCGGGCACGGTCCGGACCGCCGCGCCGCTGCTCGGCGAGCACACGCACGAAGTCCTGTCGGATGTCCTCGGGATGAATGACGAAGAGATTGCGGACGCGCAAGCCAGTGGAGCACTGATGTGACCGGGCCACTCGCGGGATTGCGGGTCATCGAACTCTGCGACGAATTGGGGCAGTACGCCGGGAAGCTGCTGGCGGACCTCGGCGCCGATGTTGTCAAAATGGAACTGCCGGGCGGTTCGGCGGCACGGGGTATTGGGCCGTTTGCCGGCGACATCGAAGGCCCGAACCGTTCGCTGAACTTCTGGTACTACAACACGAACAAGCGATCTGCGGTGCTGGACTACGAAAGCGATGAGGATGCACGCGAGCGGCTGCGGCGCCTGATCAAGGGCGCGGATATTCTCATCGAGGACCATGCGCCAGGTCATTTAGCGTCGATCGGACTGGGTCGCGAGGAGCTCGCAGCGAACGCGGGGCTCATCCACTGCGCCATTACAGGGTTCGGTCAGGATGGTCCCTGGGCACAGTACCGCGTCACCGATATGGTCGCGCTGGCGGCTGGCGGGCCCATGAACATGAACGGGTATGACGAGGCTGATGTGCCGAGTGCGCCGCCGATTCGAGGCCATGGCGACCAGGGGTACAACACGGCATGCCACTATGCGGCCATTGGCATCCTCGCGGCGCTGGTCCACCGGGATGCCACGGGTGAGGGACAGTACATCGATTGTTCGATGCACGAAGCGCTTTCGAGCACGACCGAAGTCGGGCTCCCGTACTATCTAACGCTTGGGCAGGATGTCGTACGCCAGACGGGCCGTCACGCATCGGTCCTGCACACCGAGCCGTGGGTCTACCCGACGGGCGACGGGCGCGACGTGCTCGTTTTCGGGATCGGCCGGGATAACGCGAGTTGGAAGCGAATCAAAGAGTGGTTCCAGGCGGATGGGTTCGGCATGCAGTTCGATGAAGCGCGGTTTGACGCTCCGGCGAACCGACAGCCGGGGCGTGGCACGCAGGAAGCGGCCGAAATCATGGCTGAGGTACGGCGGTTCTTCGCGGCCCACACATCGGAGGAGATCTACCGGGGCGGCCAAGAGCGTGGCCAGGCGTGGGGGCCGGTGCGTTCCCCAGAAGAGACGCTCGATGATCCGCATTTGCATGACCGGGGTTTCTTCGTGGCGATCGCGGGTGAAGGGCTGGACGGAATTGCGCTCATGCCGGGGGCGCCGTACGTGTTCAGCGCGACGCCGTGGGAGTTGCGCCGCCCCGCGCCGAAACTCGGTGAACACACCGCGGAGATTCTCGCCGAGTTAGCCTAACCGCTAGGGGACGTGCAGCGTGTCGCCTTCGTGGAGGTTGTTACAGGCTGCTGTGTTGGCCGCGACGAACTTGTCGGGATCAACACCGAGGGTAGTGGCGATGCCGTAGCAGGTATCGCCCGCCTGCACTGTGTACGTCTGTCCGGAACTGGAGCCGGCGGATGTGGCGGTCGCCTTCGGGGTTGTGCCGTTGGAGGCGCCGCCGCTACCCGGCGAGGGCGTCGCAGTGGCCGTCTGGCCGGGGATGTGCATGACGTTGCCGACACTCAAGGATGCGCATGTGCCGTTTTCGCCGCCGTTCGCGCGGTAGAGCTGGTCGATGGTGATGCCGAACTGGGCGGCGATGCCGTAGCAGGTATCACCACTGGCGACGGTGTAGGTCTGGCTCGAACTGGCGTTTGGAGTAGCGTTGGTCGCGCCGATGGTGGCGGTCGCGCCACCTTTCATGCTGATAGTGTCACCGACGATGTAGTAGATGGGGGCATTGGCGAGCGGGGTGGACGAAGGCACGGATGCCGGGTCATTGGCCTGCTTCTCGGCAGGCGCCTTCGTTGAACCGCCGCAGCCGGCAGCGACGGATACGACCGCTAACGCGGCGACCGCGATGACGAGCGCACGAAGCTTCACCATGGGGTCATGCTAGGTTGGCACATCGGCCGGGGCAAGGTCCGCGTTAACCGTCGTTAGCGGCGGAAGCGCCGCTTGAGCCGCGAGACGAGGTCGCGCTGCGGGGCATCGTACTCGATGTAGCGGTCGCGCCAATAGTGCCCGCGTGCGGGGGCGCCAGAACCGGCCACGGACGTCTTGCGAAAGGAAAGGGCGAACGCACCCAAGAAGAGAATGACGCCAGCAAACGCCATCCAGATAAGCGGGCCCCAGACGTTCGAGAGGATCAGGCCGGCCACCATCACGCCGGCTCCTGCAAGGAGCAAGAATGCTGGCGTCGCCTGGGGGAGCCGGCTACGCAGGCGTGTGGTCAGGCGAGGCGCTGGAGGGGATTTCTTCTTGCGCGCCATGATAGATATCGGCGTACGGTCCTGTTTCGGGGCGTCGACATCCAGTTTCGAGAGGATCTCTTCGATCTCGCGTTCCATGCGGTCGGCCATGGCACTAGCCTCCTCAAATCAACGGTAGTGCATGTGGCGTGGCTCGTCGACAACTCATGCAGGGAGCTTTGCACTCTACGTAATATTGAAAGCTTAGCCGCCGTCGTGCGCATGTCCAGACGGGATCGCGGACGATGTGGATGACCGGGGGCGTGCCGGAGTCCACGCGCCAATAGTTCGCGATGGTGGGCGGGGCTGGTGGTATGGACCGAGCCGTTCACCGTGACGTTCTCTAGATCCCCTCTTTCACCTTCTCCGCCAGCGCTCGCGTGAACCCCACCGTGCTCGCGATGTCGTCCACCTCCGCCTCGCGGATGGCCTTCACGCTGCCGAACTTCTTGAGCAGCGCCTTCTTGCGCTTCGGCCCGACGCCGGGAACGGAGTCTAACGCGCTGGCGATTGCGCCCTTGCCGCGCAGTTGGCGGTGGAAGGTGATGGCGAAGCGGTGTGCCTCGTCGCGGATGCGTTGCACGAGGTACAGCGCCTCGGAGCCACGTGGGAGGACGACTGGTTCGGCTTCGCCGGGCACGAACAACTCCTCGAAGCGCTTTGCGAGTCCGACGGTCGGGATTTCGTATGCGCCGATCTCACGCATTGCCGCTACGGCGGCGCCCAGTTGCCCCTTGCCCCCGTCGATGATCACGAGGTCGGGGAGGCCCCAGCTGTCGGGTTGCTGAGTGCTGACTGCTGAGTCGTGCGGCTCGGCATGATTCGCACCGGTCGGCTCAGTGTCGTCCGCTGAAAAGCCGGCGTGTTTGAAGCGTCGCTTCATGATTTCCGCCATGGTGGCGAAATCGTCTGCACCGACGACGGTTTTCACTTTGAAGCGCCGGTACTGGCTTGTGGCCGGCCTTCCATCGATGAAGACGACCATGCTCGATACGGGGTTTGTGCCCTGGATGTTCGAGTTGTCATAACACTCAATGCGACGTGGCAGCGTGGGGAGCGAGAGTTCTTCCTGGAGCTGCTCGAGGGCCTGCTCGGTCTTGTTGGCGTCAGCGAGCCACTTCACGCGCATCATGTCCAGCGCTTCACGGGCGTTCTCGTTCGCGAGCCCGACGAGGTGGCGCTTCTCGCCGCGAGTCGGCACGCGCACCTCGACCAGCGAGCCACGCTTCTCGCTGAGCAACTCCGCGATGGTTTCGCATTCGTCGGGCTCGACGGGGACTGCGACGAGCCTGGGGACGTACTGCGCTCCTTCGTAGTATTGGAGAAGGAAGTTGCTGATGACCGCCGCGTCGGGCTCATCGCGCGCGCCATCGAGGACGAACGTGTCGCGGCCAATCATTTGTGTCCCGCGTACGAAGAGCACCTGCATACACGCCTGGTCTCCATCGCGGGCAATGCCGAACACGTCGAGGTCTTCCTTCTTCGTCGTCTGGACGGTCTGGCGCTCGACCGTCCGCTCGATGGCGCGGAGCTGGTCCCGGAGCATTGCGGCCCGCTCGAACTCCATGTTTGCGGCGGCGGCTTCCATCTGCTGCTTGAGGCGGCGGAGCACATCGTCCGCTTTTCCATCGAGGAAGAGGATGACCTGCTCGATGACTTCGTCGTACTCCTCCTTTGTGCAGTAGGAGGTGCATGGCGCGATGCAGCGCTTGATGTAGTAGTCGAGGCAGGGGCGCGGGTCGTTGCCAGTGATCTCCTTCGTACAGGAGCGCCACGGGAAGAGCTTCTTGACGAGGTCGAGTGTGGCGCGGACGGAGCCTGCGCTGGCGTAGGGGCCGAAGTAGCGCGCACCGTCTTTTTCTATCCGGCGGGTGATGTAGACGCGCGGCCAGGGGTTCTGGACGTCAATCTTGAGATAGGGGTAGCGCTTGTCGTCCTTCAGGCGAATGTTGAAGAAGGGCTGGTAGCGCTTGATGAGTGTGGCTTCGAGGAGCAGCGCCTCGCCGGCGTTGCCGACGACGATGTATTCGAAATCCTCGATGTGCTGGCGAAGGGCGAAGGTCTTGGGCTCCATGCCGTGGGCGGAGCCGAAGTATGAGCGCACACGGTCTTTGAGGCGCGCCGCTTTGCCGACGTAGATCACGTCGCCTTTGGCGTTGCGCATGATGTACACGCCGGGCTTGGCGGGCAGCGCGGCGAGCTGCTTGCGGATTTTCTCTGAGACGGTGGAGGAGGCCACGGGTTAAGCTTAGCGCGTTTGCGAGTGAGGGCTGGCCGATGAGCGCGGGTGCATCGATGGCGCGGCAGGTCCGCGATACCGATGCACCTGTGGGTGGCACGGCCGCTGTGGCGCAGCGAGCTGCGTAATGTGGTGGCCGGTTACATCCGGCGGGGGATGCCGGCACAGGACGCGATGGCTATCTTTCAGGATGCCGAGGACTTGTTGGTACAGGACTACGAGGCGCCGACTCGACGATTCTGGATCTCGTGGTGTCATCCGCCTGCGCCGCATACGACCTGGAATCTGTGGCGGTCGCCCAATCGCTGGGCATCAACCTCGTCACGAACGACAAGGAAGTGCTCGCGGCGTTCCCGGAGACGGCTGTGAGCCCGGCGGACTTCGTCAGCTAGCCGAGCAGCTCGATGCAGTTCACGGCACACCTTTCAGCGCTGCCCGTAACGCCGCCACGCTTTCGGCCACGCTCTTTTCGGCGTTGAACACGGAACTGCCGCAGACGAGCACATTGGCGCCGGCACGGGCGCAGTCGGCGGCGTTCGACGCCTTTACGCCGCCGTCGATCATAATCTCCGCGGAGTAGCCACCGGCGTCGAGGGCTGCGCGGATGCGGGCGACCTTGTCGAGTTGTCGCGGGATCATCTGCTGGCCGCCCCAGCCGGGGTTGATGGTCATGACCATCACCTGGTCGGCGTCGGCCAACGATTCTTCGATGGCGGCGAGCGCCGTGCCGGGATTGATGCAGACGCCGGCGCGCTTGCCGAGTTTGTGGATGGTATCCAGCGTGCGGTTGATGTGCGGCGAGACCTCGATGTGCACGTTAATCGTGCCGGCGCACTCGGCGAATGCCGCGATATGGCGCTCCGGTTCGAGGATCATCAGGTGGATGTCGAACGGCAGCTTCGTGACCTTGCGCAGCGACTCTACCAGCACCGCGCCGAAGGTGATATTCGGCACGAAGCACCCATCCATCACGTCGAGGTGCAGCATGTCAACGCCCGCGGCTTCGGCGGCCTGCACTTCATCGGCGAGGCGGGAAAAGTCGGCAGTGAGGATAGACGGCGCGAGCTTGATCGGCATACGGCGATTTTAGACCCACGAAAGGCTAGGCTCCCTCCCCCGAGCGGTTGACGGCGACAGTCCCCTACCCGGGAGAGGGTGCGGGCGGTTATACTCATCTGCATATGGATCTGATCATTTCTGGTGCCAGGGCATGGGTGGATTAGATTCCAGCCGTCTCGCGACCGTCTTCACGAAGGAGCTCGAGCGGGGCTGCGACAACGGCCTCGTGATCGGCGGGCTCGACCGGATGTTCATCCAGATGGACGAGGACGGCGTGTTCGCTGCGAGCCCTGGCTTGCGCGCGCGGGTCAGAGCTCTGCCGTCCGGCGGTTACCGATCGCTCGACGATGATGCCCGCCGGTCCTGGATTCGAGGCACGCTCGCGGTTTTAGGGGCCGTGCCGGCGAATGAATCGCGCGACGGTGGCAGGGCTGTGGACAGCAGGCCGTCCGGGTCCACGGTCGCTGCACGTCGCCCGGCACGTCCACAGGAAGCCTCTCTCGACCGTGCCCCGGCGCCGAACATGCCCCGCCAGACCTCTTCGCGGCTGGCGCCGGACTGGCCCATCGACCGGCTGCCAGGCATCGGAAAGGCGGCCGCAGCAAAGCTGGAGAAGCTAGGGCTCGCGACGGCGGGCGATGCGGTGTTTCTCTTTCCGCGGCGCTTCAATGATTTCACTGGCACTCGCACGATTGCCGAACTCGAGCCCGGGAGCCAGTTTCAGACAGTTGTGGGCACCGTTTTCGCGGCGAGTCAGATGCGGCGAGGCCGCCGGGTGCTCGGCACGCAAGCGGTGATTACGGATCGCACGGGCTCGCTCCGGGTCGTCTGGTTCAATATGCCGTACGTCGCGCGGGCACTCGAAGAGGGCATGCAGGTTGTGGTGTCCGGCAAGGTCGCGGCGTTTCGCGGGCGGTTGCAGATGCAGAACCCGGAGTTCGAGCCAGTGGAAACCGAGCTGCTGGATGCAGGCCGGCTTGTACCCGTGTACCCGGCCACGCAGGGCGTGGCGCAGCGGACGATCCGCCGAGCCGTCAAGGCAGCCGTCGACGAACTGGCGGGGCGGGTTAGCGACCCGGTGCCGCACTGGCTCGCCGCCGAGCAACACCTGCCGCCGATCGCGGAGGCGATCC
>JAFKFP010000287.1 GCA_017308185.1 bacterium
CCACACAGCATATAGATGTGCGTGGCCATATGGATAAGGTGGCCCGCGTCCGGCGCCGCCCTGCGCAGCTCATCACTCACCTGCAACGCGCGCTCCGGGCATGGCGACATCTCCATGAGATGTATGTAGTAGTGCCAGATCCCGGTATGCGCATTGGCGCCGGCGCCATGAATGGCGTCTATCGCCCTCTCGAGGACTTGCTGGCATTCCAGCGTGTGCGCCCCCTCTCCGGGTTCGCCCGTGCGCATGTCCCAAAGCTTCCACGGCGTGCAGTTCAGCATCGCATCGGCGAACAGCGCCGCGACCTCCGGGTCGTCGCCGAACCGCGTGTATACATCACGCATTGCCTCGGCGTAGTCCTCGCTCCACTGTTCCAATACCCCCTGGTCACCGGGAGGCTCGGCCGCCTGGTAGCGGCGATCGAGGGCAGCGATGAGCGCCTGCTCGAGCGCTGTCGCGTTGCCGGCGCAGGCCCTCGCCCGCGCGAGGTTTTGCCGGGCCTCCGGCAGCATGGCGGTCAGCATCGGCCGCGGCCAGTCCTTCCACGCGAAGTTGTAGTTTGGGCCGGCGGCCAACGCCAGGCCCCAGTGCGCCATCGCGCACTCAGGGTCGAATGCACGGGCTCTTTTGAAGCATTCAACCGCCTCGTCGTGGTTGAACCCATAGAGCCAGTTCAGGCCGCGGTCGAACCAAACCTGTGCTTCCGGTGATTCCGTGCTAATGCGGTGGCTGTGGCCGCCCAAGTCAAAGTCATACGTCATACCGTAACCCTCGGCTGCGAGCTTTCGCGGCGATCGTGGCGGTCGGCGCAGGCCCCGTCAATCGGGACGCGATAGCGTGGTTACCGCCGATAGAACCGGTTGCCCGCCGCGTCCGCGCCGTCCGACATGATCACCTCGATGGCGTCCGCGGCAGCCTTGACCGCTTCATCCAGGAGACGCTTGTCGTCGCCCCCTGGCGCGCTCAGCACGTACTCCGCGACATCGTCCGGCTCCCACGTCGGCTTGCCATCGACGACCGGCCGCCCGATCCCAATGCGGATACGGCTAAAATCGAGCCCCACCGCCTGCCCGATACTTTTTAGCCCGTTGTGACCACCGTGGCCGCCTCCCGCCCGGATGCGAAGTGCGCCCACGCCGAGGTCCAGCTCATCATAAATAACGATCGTATGCTTGATATCACAGCCGGTCCATTGCAGCGCCTGAGCGACGGCCTTCCCGCTCGCGTTCATAAACGTGCGTGGTTTCACCAGTGCCACCCGCTCGCCGCCCAATGTCCCCACACCGATGGCCATCGTGCTGCCGGTGGGCTTCGGCTGTGCGCCTGCGCGTTTCGCAAGCTCGTTGATCACCCAGAATCCCACGTTGTGGCGCGTGCGCGCGTACTGCTCGCCGGGGTTCCCCAGCCCCACCACCAGCCAGTCCGCCGCAAACCGCGGCCCACCCTTCGAGAACAGCTTACGGAACGCCATGCCCCCATCCTCGCAGACCAGCGCTCTACCCGCGCCATGTGGGGCTCCACCGGACTGCGCCGCGCCCGTCCGCACCCCGCATCACCGTCCGACGGCGTATGATCACGCTATGGGAAGCAGGACACACCCTCGGAGGTCTGTGTCCGCCATGAAACAACGAATGTCCATCCACGAAGTCGACCCGAACGCCGCGAAAGCGGTGCTTGGCCTGGAGAAGTACGTCCACTCCGGCTCCCTGGATGAGAAGTTGCTCGCCCTCGTGAAGATACGGGCATCCCAGATCAATCACTGTGCCTGGTGTCTCGATATGCACGTGGCGGAGGCCCGCAGCGCCGGCGCCGAACAGCGCCAGCTCGACCTCATCGCCGCCTGGCGCGAGGCATCGCGGCTCTTCAGCCCCCGCGAACAGGCCGCCCTCGCATTTACCGAACAGGTTACGCTCATCAGCCAGGAAGGCGTGAGTGATGACGTTTGGGACGCCCTCAAGGAGGAGTTCGAGGACACAGAGATCGTGACGCTCCTCATGGCGATTGCGGCCATCAACGTCTGGAACCGTATGAACGTCACGGCGCGCACGCAACTCCTGGCCGAGCCGTACGTCGCCCGCTAACGCGCCCTGGGCCCGGAGCTAGCCCGCCACCGCGTCTCGCAGCCGCTCGAAGAAGTTCTTACCGTTCTTCTTCGGCAGCGTTGGCGTCCCCATCGTTTCGCCCAGGCGGCGCAGCAACTCCCGTTGCTCGTCGCTAAGTTCATCCGGCACGACGACTGTCGCGCGCACAACCATGTCGCCGCGGCCACTCCCGCGCAGGTGCGGTACGCCCTTGCCGCGGAGCACGAAGTCTTCGCCGCTCTGCGTTCCTGGCGGCACCTCGAACTCGAAATCGCCGTCGAGCGTCGGGATTGTCACCATCGCACCCAGTGCGGCCTGCGCAAGGTTTACCGGCAGCTCCAACAGGATGTGATCGTCTACCCGTTCAAACTGAGCGTGCTTTCGCACCGACAGCACGACGTACAGGTTGCCGATATCGCCGCCCCGCGCCCCCGCCTCGCCTTCGCCGCTCAGCCGGATCTGGGCTCCATCGTCCACGCCCGGGGGAATCTTCACGCTGATGTGGCGGCTCGCGCGCTGACGGCCCGTGCCACGGCACTTCGTGCATGGGTTGGAGACGATGCGCCCCTCGCCCTCGCACCGTCCACACGCCGCAACGTTGACGAATTGCCCGAAGATGCTCTGCTGGGCTCGCCGTATCTCACCCGTGCCGTTGCACTCCGGGCAACTGATCAGCTCGCTTCCCGGCTCCGCGCCGCGGCCGCCACAGTGGTCGCAGCGCTCCAGTCTCTCGAACTCGATGTCCTTTTCTGCTCCGAAGATGGCCTCTTCGAACTCGATGCGCAGGTTGTAACGCAGGTCCGCGCCGCGCGCCGGCCCATGCCGCCTGCGGCCGCCGCCACGTGATGCGCCGCCAAAGAAGGCGTCAAATATGTCGCCGAAGCCTTCGAAATTGCCGAATCCTTCGAAGCCCTGGGGCCCGCCCGTGCTGCCATCCACGCCGGCATGGCCAAACCGATCGTATCGCGCACGCGTCTGATCGTCCGAGAGCACCTCGTACGCACGGTTGATCTCTTTGAATTTCTCCGCAGCATCAGGCGATGCGTTGCGGTCCGGGTGGAACTCCATTGCGAGCTTCCGATAGGCCCGCTTGAGCGCGGCGGCGTCAGCAGTACGCGGTACGCCGAGTACGTCATAGTAATCACGTTGTCCGATGGGCATGGCTGCTTAGCAGTGTATCAAAGCGAGTGCCAGCCTTGCCACATGGATGCGGCCCCGCTCTCCCTGCGCTTGACCTCCCTCACGCCGAGCCGCCGCGCTTGCCGGGCTCATCGACACCCGCCAGTCAAGGCTCCACAATCGCCAGATGCCACGTATGCCCGCTGACGTTGTCCCGCTCTTCGAACGCTTCACCAGGGGGCCGGCGGTCGTCCGCGAGGCGGTGGAGGGCGCAGGGCCCGCTATCATCAGCCGTCCTGGGCCCGAAGGCTGGTCGATCCGCGATGTCATTGTGCACCTCGCCGATACCGAACTCGTCCGAGGACTTCGGCTGCGCCGCCTTATCGTGGAAGACGAACCGCACATCGAAGCCATCGATGAACAGCTCTGGAAGCGGCGGCTCCACTACCTGTGGCGCAGCCCCGAGGCGTCGCTCGCGCTCTTCGAACTCCTGCGTTTCACCAACGCCGAAATCCTCCGTGAGTGCGATGCAGCCACGTTCGCCAGGTCCGGCATGCATGCCGAGGATGGCCGCATTACGGTCGCTGACTTCGTCCGGCGTGGCGCCGAACACGCCGAAGAGCACGCGCAGCAGATCATCGCGCTCCGCAATCGCTGAACCGCGCTCGGTTCGCGTGTGACCGCCGGGTGGTGCAACATAGTGTGTAATCCACTTCAGTGATTCGTACTTCGTGACATATCTAGCGCTCCGTTCCTGTCCCCTGAGGCCTTGCGGCTGATGGCAGGGAACGCGCGCACAGCCACCGCCGCCTCCGTAGCCGCACCTGCCGCCATCTCCTGGCGCCGCAACCTCGCGTTCATCTGGATCGGCGTCTTTGTTGGCCTGCTTGGCGCAAACTTCGTCTTCCCATTCATCCCCCTCTACATCAAGCAACTGGGTGTCACCGACAAGGCGGATGTCGCGTACTTCACTGGCATCTCATCGAGCGCTACCGGCCTTTCGCTCGCGCTCACCGCGCCCATCTGGGGCTCGCTCGCTGACCGCTACGGGCGGAAGCCGATGTTCATCCGGGCGCTCGTCGGCGCCGGCGTGCTGATCGGGCTTATGGGCATCGCCAGCAACATCTGGCAACTCGTCTTCTTGCGCTTTCTGATGGGCGCCTTCGCCGGCACCATGGGGGCCGCGGCCGCGCTTGTGGCGGCCACCACCCCGCGCGAGAAGGCCGCCTCGGCGCTCGGCACGCTCCAGACAGGCCAGTTCCTTGCCAATATGCTCGGGCCCGTGGTCGGCGGCATCGTTGCGGCAAGCCTCGGTATCCGCGAGTCCTTCATTTTCTGCGCCGCCCTCTATGGCATCGCCGCGTTCCTCGGCTACATCTTCGTGAAGGAGGCGCCCGTCGGCTCCATTGAACCGGACGAAGCCGGCGACGGCCCGCGGAAGCCCTCCGGCCTCATCTCGGATATGCGCATCGTCACCGCCGAACGCCAGGTGCTCCTCATGCTGCTGTTCATGTTCATGCTCTGGCTCAGCACGACGTTCGTGCGCCCCGTCATGCCGATCAGCATCGAGGACTTCGGCACGGCCGTGGCCGGCAGCGAGGAGGTGGACGTAAAGCTGTTCGGGTTCGTGCTCGATGAGCCGACCGCGACCGGTATCCTCTTCGGCGTCATCGGCCTCACCAGCACCATCGCCGCGCTCTCCGTCGCCCCGCTGGGCCGCCGCTTTGGCTTCCGCAACTGCGTCGCCGGCGCTGCACTCCTTACCGGCCTGCTCTATCTTCCTGTCGCCCTCGCCGGCGACTTTCTCTCCTTCACCCTCTTACTGGGCGCCGTAGGGCTCTTCCAGGGCGCCATGGTGCCCGGCACCAATGCGCTGCTCGCTGTCTCCGTGCCCGAAGGCAAGCAGGGTAGTGCGTTCGGCCTCGCGGCGAGCATGCAGTCGCTCGCGCTCCTCATCGGCCCCCTTGGGGGAGGCTTCGTCAGCGGTCTTGCCGGCAACCCGGCCGTGTATTTCACCATCGGCGTCATGCTCATGCTCACCGCGATCCCCGCCTACCTGTTCATCCGCGAACCCGATATGTTCACCGTCCGAGAGCGCCCGGCCCCCGTATCGTCACACTGACGCGAAGAACTCCAGCATCGACTCTCGGAGGAGTGGGTTGCCGAGCGCGCTGAGGTGGCTCTCGCCCCGCAACAGCACGAACCGGGCGTCAGGGATCTCGCCTGCCAGCGCGCGCGCCGAGCGACACATATGGTCGCGCGACCCGGCGATGCAGAGCACCGGCTTCGAAACCTGCCCCAGCTGTTCGCTCTGCAGTGGCTCTGCATCCCGGAGCACCCCGCGGTACGCGGCCACGAGCGCCGGCGGGTTGAAACTCTCCAGGTAGGCCCGAAGGAAGCGCCCTGAGAGCCGCCGCGCGTGCGCCGCACCGTCACCGGGGTCCTCGCAATCCACACAGGTGTCACGGATGTCCCAGCGCCGCGGAAGCGCAGCGCCCATCCCCCCGATCACCGCCGCGTGCACGCGCCCCGGCATATGCAGCAGGAGGTGAAGCGCCACCATCCCACCCATTGAGTAGCCGGCGATGCGCGCCCGCCCGATGCCCTCGGCATCCATGACCGCGAGCACGTCGCGCGCCAGCTGCCGGGTCGAATAATCCCGTGCCCGCCACGGCTTCTCGCTGCGGCCATGGCCGCGCAAATCCATCGCAACGACGCGATACCTCGCCGCCAGCGCATCAATGCAGCCGGACATTCGCCAATTGGTTTGGGCGCTGGCGCTGTAGCCATGGATCAGCACCACAGGCTCGCCAGCACCGGCCACGTCGTAGCGGATGCGGACTCCCGAACCGTGTGTCTCGGGCATGGGGGCAGTGTATCGCCTGCGGCAGCTGCTTAGCGGCCCGCCGCAGAGGTCGAAGGCCTGCTCGGTGGCGTCGCGCCTGCACGGGTCGGAGGTGCATACTTCGTCCGCGGCCCGCGTGGGCCGGCTGGCGGCCGCACTCGCGGAGGGCTCGTGCCCAGTACGACACCCGCAAATCTGGGCGCAATCCGGTCCGCCAGTACGACGAACGCCGTGGCCGAGACGAATCCAACCAAAAAGATGCTGTTTGTCAGCTGCCAGTAGTCGCCGTTGACGAGCGTGTTGTTCGATACCAAACGCGTCGTGACGTATCCGACGAAGAACGGCATGTGCACCAGGTAGATGCCGAACGCGAACCGCGAGAGTGCCCGCCACGGCGCCAGCAACACCCGGCCGGGGCGGCCCCGGCGCATCACGATATCGATCATCGCCGGGTAACCCACCAGCGCGAACGAACTGAACAGGAACATCTCCACCCCGAAGTAGCTGCGCGGGTACGCTCCGAACGCCTCGCCGCGCACGAAGTACACGGTTGCGAGCGCTGCCATCCCCGCGAACGCCCACGTCCTCCAGCGCCGCGTCCACGCCAGCGATTCCCATCGCGCCCCGGCCCAGAATCCGAACGCATAGAAGGAAACCCATACCAGCGGGTTGCGGTATTCGAGCGTCGCCCAATCGCCGCCCGGGTTGTGGCCCTGGTACCACACGATCATCGCGAGGTTTGCCACGAATGCCCCGAGCGCGATGATGCCGAGCCACTTCTGCGCCACATGGCGCAAAGGCCAGAACGCTGCCATGAAGAAGATCAGGACCGCAAGGTAGTAATACTGCCCCGCCACGTTGAAGAACGCGAACTCCTTCAGCAGATGACCGGATGCCCCGCCCTGCGCCCACACCTCGTAGCCCAGTGCCGCCGTCATCCACACCAATGTTGGCACGGCGATACGGGAAAGCTTCCGGCGCACGAAGTACTGCCATGTCGGGCTT
>JAFKFP010000288.1 GCA_017308185.1 bacterium
TCCTTCTGGGCGAGGGAATTGGCGTGCTGTAGATTGAACTTGTTGGCAGGGCCTGCCGCGCCGCGTGGCAGGAGGAAGTTGCGGGCGAAGCCGTTCTTGACTTCCTTCACCTCGCCTACGAGCGCGGTGCCCTCAACGTCTTCGAAAAAGACGACTTTCATGGCTGTTCAATCCTGCGCCCACCTGTCGGAGGGCTGTTGGGGGTGCTCCCGGCCGTTGCTGGCGGGGCGTGCGCGCCAGCCGGGGCATCACCCACTGGCACGCTAGAACACTCAGCGTAGCTACTCCAGCGGTTATGGTCGCGTAGACAGGAAATTGGCGGAGTCTTTGCATCGGCCATTGGTTATGCATGGTGCCGGTGGGGCGCGACAGGGGGTGACGCGGGAGCGTGAAGTGCCGCGAGTTGCCCGTAACACGACCGGCAAACGCGCGTCTGTATGATCGAGAGGTTGTCTTGGAGTTCTGGCTTTTCGCGGTCCCGATAGGCGTCATTACAGCAGCACGCTTCGGTTTCATCCCCATCGCCGCCCGAAAGTTCGCCATTCTGCTGTGCTTGGTCGTGGTATCTGCTACCTTCATCGTCGCGGGGTGGGACGGCCGGACGGCCCCGTTCTGGACGGGTGTCGCCTTGCTGCTCACAACGCTGGCGTCCGGATGGACATTCCGAAACGTGAAGCCTGTAGCCGGGACCCCGGTTCGCGACTCTTTCGGCGAACTGCGAGGCAACGCTGGTCTCAAGCGCGGCATGTGGTTCGGCATGACGCCGGGCACGCTGGAACTCGTAGATTCGAACCTCCGATTCACGCGCCGCGATGGACAGCTTGTCTTCGACTATCCAATCGGCCAGCTTCGCAACGTAACGTTCCCCGGCTTCCTGGCCCAACGCCGCGGGCAACTGCAATTCGACCACGAGCGGACGCATTACCGGCTCAACTTCAGGGTCCGCGACAATGTCGACATCGTCAGCCTGCGGCGAAGTGCCCACATGTGGCGCGACGCCCTGACGCAGCATGGCGCATCCGTCAGTTGAGCCACGCTGGAGACGGGGTGTAGTCGCTGAGTGGCAGCTTACGTCGTGCTCTTGTGCCTGGTCGTAGCGCTTTCCATACGAGTGCCCTTTATCTCGGCGACGCGCAAACGCTGGGCGATCCTCGGCGGCTGCCTCTGTGCGTCGCTGGCACTAGCAGCCGCACGCGAGCGACGCTACGCGTTCACCTGCATTGGCGGTGTTCTCATGTCGCTCCTCCTGATCTTACTGGCATGGATTGAGCGCGATGAGGACGTTGGCATTGAAGTTGCCGAAAGTGCTCACGGCTTCGTACACGGCAGCGCCACAGTCTTGGATGGAATGCGAGGAGCGACGCATGGCACGCTCGAACTGCTTGGACACCGACTCCGGTTCATGGATCTCCGGCATAACGTATTGTTTGATCTGCCAGTAGATGACATCCAAAACCTTAAATTCCCCAGGAGCTTCGCGAGGCGACGGGGACAGATGCAGTTCGATGCCGCCACGCGACACTATCGAATCAACTTCAACGTCAGCGACAACAGGGGCCAGTTCAGTTATTACCGCAGCATACAGATCTGGCGAGAGGCGCTGGTGAGCCGAATCGCGGACAACATTCTCGGAGCCCGGTGAGCGAACTGCCGGGAGCCATTCCGCCGTGAGAGGTCAGTAGCGCGCACCAGCACGCACACCGGTGCGCGCCTCAGGGTGCTGCTTAGAGCGGCAACGATAGGCACCCCTACCCTCCCGGCTTCGTCGCGCGGAACCGAAACCGCCGCCCCGCGCTCCCGGCGTAGACATCCACGTCTTCGAACCCCGCCTGCAACAGCCGGTCTGCCAGGCCATCGGGGTCAATCGGCACGCAGATGTCGTCGCTGTGGAGTTCGAGGAAGTCCGGGCTGGTCATGCTATCGACGCCCGCGAAGAGCCCGCCGGGGCGCAGGACACGCGCTGCTTCGGCGAAGATGCGGTCCTGGAGTTCGGCGGTGGGCACGTGGTGGAGCATGGTGAAACAGAGCGCGGACGAGAAGCGGTTGTCCGGCAGCGGGATGTCGGTCGCATCGGCGTTGATGACCTCGACGTTTGCGCCCTGGAACCGGGCTGCGAGCTTCGCCGCAAGGTCCGGGTCGAGTTCGACCGCTGTGAGTTTCGCGACGCGCGTGCACAGGATGTCCGTCGTGCGCCCCGGCCCGGGGCCGATTTCGAGCACGTCATCGCCAAGCTCCACGCCATCGAGGAGCCACGGGATGATGTGTTCGCGGACGGTATCGGCCCACTCGTCGCCGGCACAGAGTTCTAGGTGGCGTGCGTTCATGGCGGACATTGTAGTCGAGAGTTGGGGGTTGAGGCGCGAGCCAGCTGCAAACTGCAAGTCGTTCGTTGATAGGGTTGCGGGCGAGTAGGATCGGCGTACTGACAATTTGGCGAGGTGACTCATGCGGTTCGAAGATGTGAAGACGATCGGCGTGCTTGGCGGTGGTGTGATGGGTGGCGGCATCGGGCAGGTGTTCGCCATCGCCGGCTATGACGTGCTCATCCGCGACATCAACGACGAGGCCATCCAGGCGACGCACAACGCCGTAGTCGAAGGCAAGTGGGGCATCAAGCGGGCCGTCGAGCGCGGCAAGCTCGAATTCGACCACGCGCTCGTGGCCATAGACAAAGTGAAGCTCACGACGGAGGTCAAGGACCTGGCGCAGTGCGACATCGTCATCGAGGCGATCCCGGAGAAGCTTGAACTCAAACAGCAGGTCTGGGGCGAAGTGGACAGCGTCATCAAGCCGGAGGCGATCTTCGCGTCGAATACGTCCGGGTTCGTCATCGCCGAAGTGGCGGCGAACGTCTCAGCCGCGCGCAAACCGTTGTTTGTGGGTATGCACTATTCGAACCCGGTGCCGACCATGAAAATGCTCGAAGTCATCTACACGCCCGACACAACCGAAGAGACGATCGACACCGCGAAGCGCCTCGGCGAGAAGACCGGGAAGGTCGTCTCGCTCGTACGCGACACGCCCGGGACGTACGGCTTCCTGCTAAACCGCATCTTCGGCGCGGCACGTCGCGAAGCGATGGCGATCGCCGAACAGGGCATCGCCACGAAGGAAGACATCGACAAGGCCATGATCACCGGCCGCAACTGGCCGTCAGCGTTCTTTGGATCGCGCGGCGGCATCGGGAAAGAGTGGTAGGCCAAGAGCCGAGAGCGAAAGCGCGGCCTCTCAGTCGGATGTCACCTGGGAGGCTGCCGCTGCGCCTGTCTGCATATTCGTGACCGTGTCGTCGAGGAACCGGCCGATAATCTGCGGCACTTCGGGCGAACTGATGAAGTTGTAGTGGCTGTAGCCGGGAACCACGGCCAGCCGTGACTTCGATAGCTGCGTGTCTATCCAGCCCGGCTCCTTCAGGCCGCCACCGAGGAGCGCAAAGAAGTCCGCGATGTGCCGCTGCGGCAGGGAGTCGTTATCCGCGAACACGAGCAGGACCGGCATCGGAAGCTTCGCCACGTCCGCGGACAGGTCGAATGGCGTGCCCATCAGCTGGCCCAGCTTGTCGAGGAATTGCGGAAAGCGCCGCGGCTCTGGCCATTCTCTTGAGAACTGCCCGGTGGGTGTCCGCATCAGGTTCTCGGCGAGTGACGACCCGACTCCTGCCATGCCCGCCTGCGCTTCGGGATACCAGCCCGACCGGGCGTAGCTAGCCGAGACGATGACCAGGCGCCTCACCCGCGCGGCATGTCGGATGGCCACACGAAGCGCGACATCCCCGCCGAATGAATGTCCAGCGATATCCGCCGTAGGGATGCCCAAATGGTCTAGCAGCGCGGCGACATCATCGGCCATGGTCTCGAAGTGCAGTGGCCGGTCGGTGTCCGCGGTCCGCCCGTGGCCCTGCATCTCCACCGCGATGACCTGCCGTGTTGCCGCGAGCGGCTCAATCCATCCCTGGAGTTCGCCGATAGTGGTCAGCCCGCCGTGAATGAGCACGAGCGGCGCGCCGTCGCCGTATATCTCGTGGTAGAGCGTGATGCCGTTCAACTCGGCAAAGCCGCTGTGGCTCGGTTGCATGTGTCTGTCACCCCCACCCATCGAATGCGCCGTGTCTGGCAGTTTGCCAGATCTGACCCGCAGCGCACATGGGAGGCGCCGGACATCACCGGGTCGCTCCATCGAGCATCGACCGGTAATCCTCCCGCGGTATTTCAACCGCGCCCATTCGGGCGGTGTGCGGCGTGAGCACCTGTACGTCGATGAGGCTGATGCTCGTGGACTCGGCCCACTGCATCATCGCGGCCATGGCGACTTTCGAGGCATCGGTGACATGGTGGAACATCGATTCCGCCCCGAACAGCCCGCCAACCCGCAGACCGTACAGACCTCCGGCTAGCCGCCCGTCTTCGGTCCACGTCTCGAAGCTGTGCGCCCACCCGAGTTCGTGCAACCGCAGGTAGCCGTCGACGATATTCTCTGTGATCCACGTGCCTTCCGGTCGATCGGCGCATGCGAGGATGACGCGCTCGAACGCCGCGTCAACCGTGACTGGAAACCGCCCCGACCGGATGGTGCGCGCCAGCCGCCGGGACACATGCAGCCCGCCAACCGGGAGAATGGCGCGCGGGTCCGGCGAGTACCACAGGTACTCGGCTTCCGGCTGCGGCCACGGGAAGTATCCGGCGCGGTACGCCGCCACGAGCGTCGACGGTTCGAAGTCGGCGCCCATCGCTGCCGGCCCATCGCCGGGCGCGCTCCGTGCATCCGGGAAGGCGTATGGCGAAGGCGGCAGTGGCATCGGACGCCGCGCAGCTGTGAGGTCCAACGAGAGGCCAGCCACGCCACCATCGAATCACGCTGCAGGCGTTACAACCACCCGTCAGCCCATCGCCGCGCGGAACCGCTCCAGGTCGAAGTCCTCCGGCACCGGGATGAACATCGTCACCCGCGGGTTCTCCACTGCCCGCGAGATGTGTCCCTGGCCCGTCGTATCTTCTGCGAAGAGCACGGTATCCGGCCCGAGCACGCGCTTCGTGCCATCGCCAACTTCCAGCTCCGCCGAGCCCGTCAACGTCACGACCCACTGCCGCCGCGGCGCGCAGTGGAAATCCAGCGAGTAATCCGCACCCGTCTCGCGAAACACCACGTTCTCCGCATTGAACGCGCGCGAATACGTCCCGAACTGCCCCTCGCGCATGGGAACGTCGAAATCGTCGAAGTGGGAGCGCCCATCCGGGCCGGTGTACACGCGCACAGCTTTCATGCGCCGCAGTGTAACCGAGTCCTATGTCCTCGTCCCTCAGCCCTCCCCTACGCCGGGATCGTCTCCGGGTAGATGTCCTCGCGCTGCGCCTCGAACGCGGTAATCTTGTCCTCTTCGAGCATCGTGAGGCCGATGGCGTCCAGCCCTTCGACGAGGCAGTGCTTCACGAATGGGTCGATCTCGAAGCTGCGAGTGAACGTCCCGTCTGCAGTCGAAACCGTCTGCGTGACGAGGTCCACCACCACCTGGCCCGCCGGGTTCTCCTCCGCGCGCGCGATGAGGTGATTGATATCGTCCTGTGGCAGCGTGACGGTCAGCAGCCCGATCTTCGCGCAGTTGTTGCGGAAGATATCGGCGAACGACGGCGCGATCAGCACCTTCAGCCCAAGCCCTTCGAGCGCCCATGGCGCATGTTCACGCGACGATCCACAGCCGAAGTTCGGCCCCGCCACGAGGATCTCGGCGCCGTCATAGGCGTGGTTGTTGAGCACGAAATCCGGGTCACGCCGCCACGTCTCGAACGCGAACGGACCGAACCCCGTGCGCTCGATGCGCTTCAGGTACTGCGCCGGGATGATCTGGTCGGTATCCACGTCCGCGCGGTCCAGCGGCAGGACGTTGCTCTTCACAGTCTCAAATTTCTGCACGGTTTCCCTCTCGGTTCTCGGTCCTCGGAACTCGGTTCTCTACTTCCAGTTGCGGATATCGACGAAGTGCCCGGCGATGGCCGCCGCGGCCGCCATCTGCGGGCTCACGAGGTGGGTGCGCCCGCCCGTACCCTGGCGGCCTTCGAAGTTGCGGTTCGAAGTCGACGCGCAGCGCTCGCCCGGCATGAGGATGTCCGGGTTCATGCCCAGGCACATCGAGCAGCCGGCATCGCGCCATTCGAAGCCCGCATCCTTGAAGATCTTGTCGAGCCCTTCCTGCTCCGCCTGCACCTTCACGAGGCCCGATCCCGGCACGACCATCGCCTTCAGCGTGCTCGCAACTTTGCGCCCCCGCACAACCTCGGCGGCGGCGCGAAGGTCTTCGATGCGCGAGTTCGTGCACGATCCGAGGAAGATGCGGTCCAGCGCGATGTCTTCGATCGCGGTGCCCGCTTCGAGGCCCATGTACGCGAGCGACCGCTGCGCCAGTTCGCGCGCCTGCGGGTTCGCGGCGTCCTCGGGTGACGGGACACGGCCGGTGACCGGCACGCTCTGTGCGGGAGTCGTGCCCCAGGTCACGGTGGGCTCGATATCTTCGCCCTTGAGTTCAATCACGCTATCGAACACCGCGCCGTCATCGGTCGGGAGTGCGCGCCACTCATCGAGCGCACGCTCCCAGTCCGCGCCCTTCGGGGCGTGCTTGCGGCCTTCGACATAGGCGAAAGTGGTGTCGTCGGGCGCGACGAGGCCCGCGCGCGCGCCGCCTTCAATCGACATGTTGCAGATGGTCATGCGGCCCTCCATCGAAAGGCCGCGGATGACATCGCCATGGACAATACGGCGATCAAAAGCGCTCGCATGTCTGACCCCCTCTTTCGTCACGGGGGCGCACGATAAGCTAGTTTTATGCTGAGCGTAACTCAGAGAAATTCCATCAGCGCATGGCTTCAATGATCACGATACCCTGCGACGTGGCCGTCCCGGAAAGAACGCATAACTCCAGCTTCCCGGGGACGGCAGTTGCTCACGCCGCGAACAGCGTCAGATCCTGGGCCTTGACGTTGAGATCAACGGACTTGCCGACTTCCAGGCCGGCGAGCTCGCGACCATGGCGTTCGACGAGCATGGTGCGGTCGCC
>JAFKFP010000392.1 GCA_017308185.1 bacterium
CGAGGTGGAAGACCGCGAGAGCGAGAGCGCGAGCCGCTTCACCAATTCGCCCGAGACCTTCATCGATTCGACCTCGTCGCTCCGCATCGAGGAGCAGATCGAGATCGCCTATCCGCGCCTCGCGCTGGAGCTGCGGCGCACCGCCAAGCCCGGCTACATCGCGCTCGGCATCGCCCGCATTCTCGAAATCCGCGACCGCACGCTCGTCCTCGACGAGAAATACGTGCCGCCGGTCCTCAACTGCTCGGCGCATCCGGTGGTGGACGGCTGGATCGACCGCACGCTCGGCTGGATCGAGAACAAGCTCGAGGAACTCGCCCGCTACGCCGCCGACCCGACCTCGGGCGGCGGGTTGCAGAGCGTCGACTATTTCGTGCTGCAACTGCTCAACCGACACGTCAACGTGCTGAAGCATTTCCGTGGGTCGACCTACATCCATCCCGAACGGCTGTTCGAGGAATATGTGCGGCTCGCCGGCGAGCTCGCGACCTTCGCGACGCCGGAGCGGCGCGCGCGCGACTACCCGACCTACGACCATGACAATCTGGAGAACACGTTCGCGAACCTGATGCGCGATCTTCAGGACTTTCTCAGCGCCCGGCTCGGCCGCCGCGCGATCCGCCTGGAGATCATCGAGCGCGCGCAGAACGCCTTCGTCTCGACGATCCGCGACCGCAGCCTGTTCCGCACCGCGAATTTCGTGCTCGAGGTTTCGGCGCGCCGGCCGCTGACCGAAATCCAGCACCAGTTCCCGCATCTGTTCAAGCTCGGTCCGAACACCAAGATGAACGAGATCGTGCACGCCAACCTGCCGGGCGTGCCGCTGGTGCATCTGCCGACGCCGCCGCCGCAGATCCGCGCGATCACCGACCACGTCTACTTCTATCTTGACCGCAAGTCGCCGCTCTGGCCAGAATTCTCGACGGCGAGTTCGATCGGCATGCATTTCTCCGGTGACTGGCCCGACCTCCAGCTGGAGCTCTGGGCAATTCTGGAGGACCGGCGATGAGCGACAAGGACCAGCCTTTCGGCGCCTTCGGTCGCGGCGAGCGGACAATCATCCGGCCCAATCCGGGCGCGCGGCGACCCGCGGCCCCCGCCGCCCCGCCGCCCGCGCCCGGCTATCCGCCGGCCGCACCACCACC
>JAFKFP010000393.1 GCA_017308185.1 bacterium
GGCGCCGTCGGCGTTGGTCAGGATGAAGAAGACGTCGCCTCCGTCTTCGAGATCGTATTGCAGGCCCGTCTCGCGTGCCGCGACGAGATGCGGTTTCGCGCCAGGATCGTTCGCCGGAAGGATGTGATATTCCGAGGTTTCATGGTCGTGGATTGCGATCATGATCCACCGGTTGGTCAGCGTGCCACCGACATCCATGAAGAAGCCGGGATCCTTTTCCTCATAGATCAGCCGGTCGCGCTTCTTTCCGAGCATGTGATAGTAGATCCTGGACGGCCGATGGTTGGCGTCGAGGCAGGTATAGAAGAAGCCGGCTGCCTCCGCGTCCCAGGTGCCCGCGCCGCCGGTATCCGCGACGCTGTCGGCACTGTCCATGCCGCTTTCGACGTCACGGACGTGGAGGGTGTAGAACTCCGATCCCTTGTCGTCGAAGCCCCAGAGCAATAGCCGGTGGTCGGGCGAATGGTCCGCCCCGCCGAGGCGGAAATAGCCCTTTCCTTCGGCTTCCTTGTCGCCGTCGAGCAGGATTTGCTCCTCGCCGCCGTCGCGCGGCGCACGGAAGAAACGCGGCTGCTCGCCGCCGGCCTTGAAAGATGTGCCGTAGGCGAACGGACCATCCTTCATGGGCACGGAGGAATCGTCCTCCTTGATGCGCCCGCGCATTTCCAAGAACAGCTTTTTTTGCAGTTCGGCCGTGTCTGCCATCATCGCAGTCTGGTAGGCGTTCTCCGCTTCCAGATGCGATCGGATCGCGGGGTCGAGCAGGGAGGGGTCCTTGAACACTTCCTGCCAGTTGTCCGCGCGCAGCCACCCATATTCATCGATGCGATTGATGCCGTGCCAATTGTCGGCCTTGGGCCGCATCGCGGCCTGCGGCGCGGGAATGTCTGCGAATTTGACAGTCATGGAGCCTCTGGAAGGGGAGTTCGGCGAGGAGGACGGCAACCCGGCAAGACGATCTTGCCGCAGGTCTTTCACCTTTCGGATATAGCGCAATACACGAAAAGTGTAAGGCGGCTGCTGATATCCACGCCGATGGCCGTATTTCCCGGCTGTGTCGCTTCCGCCTGCCCCCACCGTTTGCCGCTATGTGTGGAAAGTTTTGACCATATGACGGACCAACAACAATTCAGGTACCTCTTGCC
>JAFKFP010000289.1 GCA_017308185.1 bacterium
TGGCCGGTTGGCATTGTGGCGCCCGCCCAGCCGATCAGGTTCCAGCCCTTAACCAGCAGGATCCTGGCGGTCACGTCAGATGCCTGCATGACATGAGATGCGGGCGCTGCTGCCGCGATTCGCGCGGGGGTCTGTGCGACCTGGGGCAAAACGCCCGCGAGCGCCGCCAGTGCACCGATCATCAGCGCCACCGGTAGCCGGATGATGGCTTTGTGCATGGAAGTTCCCTCCAACGCTATGATCTCGCTGCCCGAGGAAGCACGCGCTGCTCACGGGGGTCGGCTCTGCGGCTAGCGTACAGTGCCAGGGCTGGCCTCTCCACCGCCGCTGGGCGCGCCCCTTCGGGCCGGTGGGCCGTTTTTGGCGCAGCAGGCCATGGCCACAGGCCACACCCACGGCCGCGCATCCTCACGCCCCGAACGGGCCCGAACCTGCCCACAAGCAAACAGGCCGGTGTGGTTACCACACCGGCCTGTATTGGGATCGAACGCGGAAGCTTACCCCAGCTTCTTGATCTCCTCGATCAGCGCCGGGACAACCTTCTTATAGTCGTCCACCACTGCGAACTTCGAGACCTTTACCATGTTCGCGTCTGCGTCCTTGTTGATGGCCACGATGTTCTTCGAACCGGCCATACCCGCCATGTGCTGGCTCGCACCGCTAATGGCGACGGCGATATACAAGTCAGGCGAGACGGTCTTGCCCGTCAGGCCCACCTGCTGAGACGGCGGATACCACCCGAGGTCGCACGCAGCGCGGCTGGCGCCGGTGGCTCCGTGCAACAGACCGGTCAGCTCTTCCAGCATGCCAAACGCCGACGGGTCGCCCAACCCGCGGCCACCGCTCACCACGACCGGCGCATCTTCGAGGCGGACGCCCGTGCTTTCAGCCTTGCTCACGCCGAGCACCTTGACCTTCGGGTCGGCGCCCGCGTCGCTGGTCGAAACGCTGCCGCTGCGGGCAGAGTCAGCCTCGAGTGCATCGAAAGACTTCGCCTTCACGGTCGCGACCTGCAGCGGCGCCTTCCACGTCACTTCGGCGCGGGCGTTGCCGCCGTAAGCCGACCTGGTGGCGCGAAGCCGGCCACCGGCGATCGCGAGAGCGACGCAGTCCATGGCGACGGCCGTCTTGTTGGCGAAAGCCAGGGCCGGGCCGAGGTCGCGCCCGAGGCTCGTCTGGCCCATGAGCACGATGTCCGCGCCGGAGCTTTCGATGGCCGCCTGCACGGCCGGGAGGTAAGCCTCGCCAAGGCCCGTCTTGAGCGCCGGGTTTGTGGCGGCGATGGCCGCATCGGCGCCGTGGGCAATGAGTTGCTGCGCCTCCGCTTCCGAACCCGCGATGAGCGCAGTCACGTTGCCGGCGCCTTCGCTAGAAAGCTGCCGCGCAGCGGCGATGAGTTCGAATGAGACGGGGGCGATACCGCCCTCGTTAGGTTCTGCGATTACGAGAATTCCAGGCATCTATCGGCTTCCTTTAAATCAGCTTGGCGGCGCGCAGCTTGAGGGCCAGGTTATGCGCCTTCTCTTCGGGCGTGTCGCCTTCGATGATTTCCACGTTGCTCTCCACCTTCGGCACGTAGAGTGCTTCGAGCGGTAGCCAGCGGTTCGGTTCGCCTGTCTCGTCGGCGCCGAGCCCGAGGTCAGCCGCGCTCCAGACCTGCACGGTCTTTTTCGCGGCGAGCATGATCTGGCGCAGCTGCGGGTAGCGCGGTTCGCCGAACTCGTTCGAGACCGAAACCACCGCGGGCAACGGAGCCTCCACGCTCTGGAAGCCGTCATCGAGCACGCGCTCGACTTTCACCGAGCTGCCGTCGGACTCAATCGCCTTGGCGATCGTCACCACTGGGATCCCGAGCAACTGGCCGAGGCCCGCGGGAACGACGCCCATATCCCAGTCCGCGGCCGAGCGGCCCGCCAGGATGAGGTCGTACTCGCCGACTTTCTCGATCGCCTTCGAAAGCGCGACGGCAGTCTGGAAGTTGTCGATGCCGTCGAACGACGGGTCGCTCAGCAGGACGCCTTCATCGGCGCCCATCGCGAGCGCATGCTTGATGGCATCGCGAGCGCTATCCGCGCCGAGCGAGATGACCGTGACCTTGCCGCCTCCCGTGGCGTCCTTGAGCCGCAGCGCGGCTTCCGTGGCCTGGGGATCGAACGGGTTCACGACGGGCGCAATGCCCTGGGCGGGGATAACCTTCTTCGCCGCTTCGTCCACCTTGAACGACGCAGCCGGGGTCTCCGGGTCGGGAATTTGCTTGACGCAGACGATGATATTCACGCTGAAGCAGGGCCTCCTGAGATTGGCCGGGCCATGGCGGATGCGGGCACGGCAGCACGAGATAAGGGGATTGTCTTTCCGGGGAAAGGTATCACACTCCCCCCGTTTGTGAAATCGCGCGCAAGGCGATTTGGCAGTCTCCGCCCTGCCTGCTAGCGGGCTTCACCGGCTACGTACCGCACCTCTACCAGCTCCGGCCACTCGCCTCGATCGGACCACGGCGCGGAGGTCCCGTCGGCCCGCCAGCCTCGCCGCTCGTACCACGCTCGCGCCGCGACGTTGTCGCGAAATGTGTATAGGTAGGGCGCCATCCCGCGGCGGACAAGGTCGCCGGTCGCGTGCTCGAACAGTCGCAGCCCGATGCCGCCGCCTTTCAGTTCTGGCAACGTGTAGAACAGCTTTAATTCCCCACCCGATGCGATATCGCTGTCGCGGCCAACGCGCGTGTATGCGAGCGCGGCCGGGTTGCCGTCACGTTCGAAGAGCCAGAACCGGTCTCCCTCGTCGCCGGCCGCAAACAGCTCGACGAACTCGCGCGTTCGCGATTCGCTAATCGGATCTCATCCATGGTTCTGTCCTTCCACCGCGTCGTCGAGGAGCGCGGCAAGCCTCGCGCGCGTTTCGTCGGAGCGGCCGAGTGGCATCGCAAGCAACACCCGCGCGAGCGCACGATACAGCGCTTGGAGTTCAGGCGAACGGGCCAGCACTTCCAGGTGCCGCTCGATGGTCATCGTGTCGCCCCGCGCGATGGGGCCGGTCAGCGCCTCCGCCAGTTCGAGTGCGGCAACGTTCCTGGCCGCTCCCAGCATCAGCGGCGCCAACGCCTCCCGCGCCGATGCATATGGCAGCCCCGCCAGCGCCCATGTGCGCGCCGCCGCCGCCATCAGCGCCACGACGTCGTTGCTCGCGAACACAGCCGACGCGTGGTAGAGCGCGCGATCGACACCTTCGAGCCGCACCGGGCGTGCCCCCATGTCTCGCGCGATCGCCTCCAGCACGCCCGACAGAGGCTCCTGCGCCTCGATGCCCACCGTGATCCCCCGAAACCGCGCCGCATCGGGCTGCCGCGACGGGAACGATTGCAGCGGATGGAAGCAGCCGACGACAGCACCCGCTTCGCTCGCCGCCGAAAGCACCTCAAGCCCGCTCGCGCCCGAGCAGTGCACCACCCACTGCCCCGCGCGCCACGGCAGCGACCCCGATAACTCCTCGATCGCGTCATCAGGCACGGCCAGGAAGACCAGGTCGGCCGCCCTGACCGCTTCGCTCGGGGTGCAGACCTCAACGTGGTCCCGCAGCGTTCTGGCCACCACACCCGTAGTAATCAGATCCCGGCCTGCGAGGTGCGTGACCCGGTAGCCTGCGCGCATCAGCCCGTCCGCCAGGGAAGCACCCAACCGCCCCACCCCGACGATTGCCACGCTGACGTTTTCGTTCACTCCCAAGGTTCAGCACACCTCGACCACGGGCCGCATTGTACCAGCGCACAGCGCCGGAAGAGTGCCTGGCTGCCTATCTGCCTGCCTGCCTGCTTACCTCGCCGCCAGCCGCAGCATCCACTCCATACGCTCCTTGTGCCACTTACTCGCCAGCCCGCTCGAACTCGGGATCACCCAGAGCCCCGTCTGCCCGATGCGCTCCGGCTGCTCGCCGTACGCGCGCTTCGAAAGCTCTGCACGCGAAAGCTTGAGGGCCCATCGCCCGAAATGCTCGTAGATGCCCTTCCCGCTGAAACACGCGATGCCCGGCTGGTTCTCCAGCAACTCCATGTGCAGACGTGCTGCCCCGTCGCGGATTTCGTCCTGGCGCAACTCGCCCGCGCGCACTGTCGGCCGCGGGCACATATCCGTGAACCCGATCCCAGCCTCGTCCATCAGCAGCCCGTCATCCTCACACGTGACGACTCGGTCAACGAGCCCGCTGGCGCTCAGCTGTCTCCAAAACACATTGCCCGGCCGCGCGTAGTAGTGGCCCTCGATCGCCGAAACGATGCCCGGGTTGTATCCGACGAACACTATCCGCAGCCCCGCCCGCAGGTAGTGTGGCAGCGTCGGGAGTTCACCTTCAGTCATGCAACGCGAACCGTAACCTTGGGCTTGTGAGGTGCAGATAGTCCGGCTGCACGGAGGCTCCGCCCACCGTCGCCGGGAAGTGGACGACCACCGTGGACGGCGTGTTCGCAGTAACATGCACCGCCTCCGCACCGTGACCAGCGATCGAAGTGGCTTTCAGCCAGTCGTGTTGGTCCGCTACCTGCAGGGTGAAGTCCGAGGCGTTGAGCCCGTCCCAGTCCTTGTTCGAGACCACTTTCATTGCCACGCAGGTCACGCTCGCGGGGTCGGCGTCACCCGGTTTGCAGGCAGCATCTCCACCGCTACCCGAATCTGTGACGCCCGTGACCGCAAGTTGTTTGCCGCCTCCGGTGTACGTCGTGCTCCAGGCGACCGTCTTCTCCCCATAGAAGTGCTTCAAGATCGGCTTCAGCCCGTAGAACGCAAACGCTGCGCCCACCACGACGCCAAGCACGCCACCCCAGATAAGACACCCCCGCCCGATTCCTGCACCCGAATCCTCCGCCGTCTCAAGGCGCCGCCGCGATTTCTGCTGCACCACGAACCCATGGTAGGCGATCCTGCCTTGAGCGCTGCTGGTGTATCGGGTGGGCGCCCGCATGCCGCGGCTTCGCTCATCGCTGTACAATCGGCTCGTGACCACACAAACCGACATCCCGGACGACGAGCCCGCCGCCATCCTCGCCGACGCCGTCGCACTCGCTGCAACCCAGGCCGGCGGCACCCTCGCCACCATGCATGCCGAAGATGGCACCCCCTACGTAACCTTCGTCTTCTTCCATATGGAGCCGGACGGCGGCGTGCTCTTCGGGAGCGCGCTGAACAATCAGCACGCCAACAACATGACGGCCACTCCTGAAGTCTCGTTCCTGGTCGATAACCGAGAGGTCATCCACGACGACTGGTCGAAATTCGACAGGCTTGTTGTCGAAGGCCGCGCCGAGGCCATCGCCCAGGGCGATACGCGGTACCCGGCGCTTATCGAGGCGCTGCGTTCGAAGAATGCTGCGGCCGCGCGCTTCACGGAAGGCGGCGCGCTCTACCGCATCGAACCGCACCGGCTCGTACTGATGCAGGGATTGACGCGCAGGAAGCGCGTGCTGGACCTCGCCCACACGGCCATGCACGAACACGCCGTAAGCAGCGCTGCCCCGTAGAATGGCCCGTGTGGACTACGCCGAAGCGATCAGATACCTGATGTCGTTTACCGACATGGAGCGAGGCTACCAGGCCTCGCCAAGCCCCACGATGAGTCTCGAGTCCATGCGATCGCTGCTGTCTCGTCTCGACAACCCACAGGCCGGGCGGCCTACCGTGCATATCACGGGCTCCAAAGGCAAAGGCAGCACGGCCACCATGATTGCGAGCGTCCTGAACCAATCGGGTGCGAGCACGGCCCTATACACAAGCCCTCACCTCCACGACTTCACTGAGCGCATCCAGATCAACGGGGACTCGGTGTCGCAGGCGGAGTTCGCCGCTGCTATCGAGGCCATCCGTCCCGCAATCGAAACCGAGCAGGAGAGCGTCCACGGCAATGTGAGCACATTCGGCGTCCTGACGGCCCTGTTCTTCTGGCTCGTGCGTGCTCAGGTGCCCCCCGTTGAGTGGCAGGTTGTTGAGGTTGGCCTGGGCGGGACATTCGATGCCACGAACGTCTTCGAATCACCAGAGGTCGCGGTTATTACACCGATCTCGCTCGAACACACGGCCATCCTCGGAAACACCCCCGCAGAGATAGCCATGGATAAGTCCGGCATCATCAAGGCCGGCTCAACCTGCGTGCTCGCAAAGCAGCGCGACCCCGCAGTCATCGACGTCGTTCGCGAGCGCTGCCGCTCAGTCGGCGCCGAACTAGTCGATGTGGGCTCGCGGTACACCGCCGAGATGGCCGAGCACTTCGTCTACGGCCAGTCATTTGTCGTACGCGGCCCGCACGGCGAACACGAGCTGCGCACGCCTATGCTCGGACGCCACCAACTTGATAACGCTGCGACGGCTGTCGCCGTCATTGATGCTCTGCGGGCTCGCGGCCACGCGATCCCTGGCGGCGCCGTGGCGGAGGGCATCGCCCGGGCACGTCTCGCCGGCCGGCTGGAAGTGATGGGCCAGAAGCCGCTCGTAGTCGCCGATGGGGCGCACAACGGTGAAAGCGCCGAGATGCTTGCTGCCGCGCTCAAGGAGTACTTCACATGGAGGCGCTGCTACCTCGTGCTGGGATCGCTCGCTGACAAGGACGTGCGCGCCATGGGGTTCAAACTCGCGCGTCTCTGCGAACTCATCGTGTGCTGCCGAGTCGGCAATCCCCGGAGCATGGATCCGCTCGCCATGATCCAGGAGGTAGGCTTTCTCGGACCGATGGCGGTCGCCGAAGAGAGTGTCGCCGATGGCCTCGACACCGCGTTCGCCCACGCCAGTGAAGACGACCTTGTCTGCATCACCGGCTCCCTCTACACCGTCGCCGAAGCCCGCAGCATTATTCTCAGCCGCGAGTGACCCGTCCCGCGCGACGAGCGGCCGTTGTCCCCTTACGGCCAGCCATCACTTGAGATCTGTCACTCGCAACTCCCGATGCAGTTGCCACCACCGGCCCACCCCTGCACTCTTGGATTCATGCCGTTCTTCGCGCGCATCAACGAGGGCAAATTCGCTGCCGCGCTCGAAATCACGCCGCCAAAGTCCGATCGGCCCGCGGTGTTGCTCCGCCGCGCGCGCCTTCTCGGCAATGCGGTGCAGGCTATCAATCTAATCCAGCGGCCGGGGCGTCAGTCGAGCCTGGACGCTTCGATCGCACTGCGGGAGGCAGGCCTCAACCCGGCCTGGCATCTCGTGAACCGCGGCCGCTCACGAGCCTCGCTGCGAGATGACCTCGCCCGGGCTGCCCACGCTGGCATCCGCCAGGTCCTGTGCATACGCGGGGATCACGATGCGGAAGATGCACCCGATACTCCGAAGCTGTACGAACTGGTTGCCATGGCCTGCGAGGCGCTGCCATCCTCGGCCATTGGCGTCACGCTCAACCAGTACGCACCGCGTATGGACGCCGTGTTCCGCAACCTCGGGCCGAAGATTCGTGCAGGCGCCCGTTACGTGCAGACGCAGCCGGTCTTTGATCTCGAACACCTGCGGCCCGCCGCTCAGCGGCTGCGTGACCAGTTCCCCGATACCCGCCTTGTTGCGATGGCCATGCCCCTTCTTTCGGTCGACGACGCGTCGCGGATCGGCCAGCGCCTCGGGATAGAGCTCCCTCCCGCGCTGTTCAAACAGATCGAGGCGGGACCCGAGACCGCCTGGGAGTGTTTTGAAGACACCCTCCGCGCCCTGGCCGAAAGCCCTCTCGTCGACGGCGTTGCGATCATGACGTTCGAGATGGACCCCGCACCCGAGCTCGCGGCCCGCATCGCGCAGGGCCTGGTCAGCTGTGGGGCGTGCGACCCTTTCGAGTAGCACCCCCACCGGTGCCTGCCACCTACACACGGGCCGTTGCGGCGAGTAGGATCGCCATATGACTGCACCACTTGGCGCCCACACCCAAGCCGAACCGATGAAAGTCACCGTGATCTCCGATTACGTGTGCCCGTGGTGCTACATCGCCTCGGACCGCGTAAAGACGTTCAGCGCGGAGTTCGATGTCGATGTTGCGTGGTGGCCGTACGAGTTGCACCCCGAGACCCCGGTCAGCGGCCGTCATGTCGATGAGCTCATCGCCCCGAGTGCCCGCGCCGAGGCCTCCCGCTCGATGATCAAAGAACTCGCGGCCGCCGCGGACCTCCCGATGCAATCGAACCGTTGGGTCGCGAATTCGCGGCAGGCACTCGCCCTCGCCGAATTCGCCCGCGACAACGGCCAATTCGATACCGTACATAATGCGCTATTCAGTGCCGTCTTTGCCGAGTCGAAGAACATCGGCGACCCGGGAGTGCTCCTCGAAATCGCCGGCGGCGCGGGTCTCGACACCGCACAGTGGGAGGCTGAGTCCGCCGAATATGCCGCCCTCGTCGAGCGCACCACCGCGATAGCACGCCAACAGGGTTTCACCAGCACACCGACCATGATTTTCAACGAGCAGATGATGGTCCCGGGCGCGCAGGACATCGAAATCTACCGGGACGTGCTGCAGCGGCTTGGCGCTCGCCCCCGTGATGCTGGCTAGGCCACTATCTGTTCGTGCGCGTATGCTGCGCGCATGGCCAAGACTTTCGACGAACTCCAGGTTGGCGATTCCGCCTCGTTCAGCAAGACTATCAGCGAAACCGACATCTACCTGTTCGCAGGTATCACCGGCGACATGAATCCTGCCCACGTGAACGCGGTCTCCGCCGCCGAAGGCATGTTCAAGAAGCGCATCGCGCATGGCATGTTGAGTGGCTCCTTCATCTCCACCGTGCTCGCGATGCAGCTCCCCGGCCCCGGCACGATCTACGTCGGCCAGAATCTCCAATTCCGGGGGCCCGTCTTCATCGGCGACACAGTGACTGCGCGCGTCGAATGCACCGAAAAAACCGAGCGCGGCTGGGCTAAATTCAAGACAACCGTCCACAATCAGGACGACAAACTCGTCGTCGATGGCGAAGCCACGGTTATCCCGCCCAACTAGCTCGCGTTGAGATGCTCAAGCTCGGCCCGCGGGCGTGGCCGGGTTACTGTGCTTCTTCGCCTTCCGCCTCATCCTCGCGGTGCACGACAAGCACCGGTATCCCCGCACCCCGGATCACATCCTCCGCCACACTACCCAGGAACAGCCGCTTCAACCCCGAGCGGGCATGCGTGGCCATCACGATCAGGTCCGCATCTTCCGTATGCGCCTGGTCGATGATCGCATGCGCCGATTGGCCCTCGCCCACTACTGTCTCCCAGAGCGGCGTCCCGTACTTTGTGCGAATCGCGTCAAGGTAGCTGCTGGCGGCACTCTCCGCCGCCACAGCGGCCTCCGCGGCGGCCGCGACCGAGCCTGATGCGCCGAACGATTCAGCTGCCGATGCTCCAACAATCTGTCCGTACCCCGGCGTCACCTGCAATAGCGTGACCGTCGAACCGAAGCGCCGCGCAATCTCCGCTGCAGGCTCGATCGCAGCTTCGGAATCCTCCGAGCCATCCAGCGGTACGATGATCTTCTCGAACATAACGTCCCCTCGCGAGTGCTTACTGGCGGAGCGCTCCGTCGTGCATCTTGGGCTATGACAATACCCGAAGCACGACCCCCATGCGAGCACGCCGGCTCACGAGAGCACTCCTGCCATCATAATGCGCCCGGCGCCGTTGCCTGCCCTTAGAGCCCCGCATCCCGCAGTCGGTGCGAAAATACAATCAGCGCCTCGATCGCGATGATGCTCATGCCGCTCCCCAGCAGCGTTGCGGCCGCGCGCTC
>JAFKFP010000394.1 GCA_017308185.1 bacterium
CTCGCACCTGCGCGACCACCGTGATCATCAGCCATAACAGAATGATCACGACCATCGAGCTGAAGTCGATCATCCCGGTCCGGGGCATGATCCGCCGCACCGGCGCCAGCATAGGCTCCGTGATGCGAAAGATCAGGCGGCCGAATTCGTTGTTCGCGGCGTTCGGAAACCAGCTGAGGAGGGCCCGCACGATGACTGCCGCCAGCAGGATGTAGAGGACAATCGTGAAGAACTCGGCGACCGCCGGGTTCATGCTGGCCCCCCGAGTTCGACCGACCGGGCGTAAGCTGCCTGGATGCAATCGAGGATCGATGCGCGCACCGCCCCATGTTCGAGTTCGAGCAGACCGGCCGCAGTCGTCCCGGCCGGTGAAGTGACCATGGCGCGAAGCTCCGCAGCGGGCTTCCCGCTCGCCATGGCGTACACCGCCGAACCAAGAAACGTCTGGAGCACCATCTCCTCGGCCTGTTTGCGGGTGAGGCCGATCGCCACTGCTCCGTCGATCATCGCTTCGATGAAGAGGAAGACATACCCGGGGCCGCTGCCGCTCACTGCAGTGGCCATGTCCAGCTTGTGCTCATCTTCGACATAGATCTCGCGGCCGATTGCGCCGAGCAGGTTCCGCGCGAGCGTGCGCTGCTCATCCGAAACGTCCTTCGTCGCTGTCCACACGCTCATGCCTGCCTTGGCCGCTACCGGCGTGTTCGGCATCACTCGGACGATCCGTTCGTGCCGAAACTCCTTCTGGAGCGTCGGGATACGCACACCGGCCATGATCGAAAGCATCAGCGCTTCTGGCGGGATCGCACCCGTTACCGAATGAACGTCCTGTGGCTTCACCGAGAGGAGCACGAGGTCCGCGGATTCCATGCTCGCGAGGCTGTCGGTCGTCACGGCCACGCCGTACTCGCTCTGCAACTGCGCTCGCCGGTGCTCAAGCAATTCACACACCGTCACCGAGGCAGCATCGAACACGTTGCGTTCGAGAGCCGCGCCAAGGATCGCTTCGCCCATGACGCCTCCGCCGATAATCGTTACCTTCATGCCCGTCCTCCGAAAATCGCCTGGCCGATGCGCACGTGACTGGCGCCCTCTTCGATCGCTGCCTCGAAATCGCCCGACATGCCCATCGAGAGTTGCT
>JAFKFP010000395.1 GCA_017308185.1 bacterium
TTTCCGTACCGTACTTTTCCAACCAGCCGGTCATCATCGTCTACGACGAATAGCGTGTGGAGTTCGTGATCGAGGTCGTCCAGCGCCCTCAGCCGCACCACGGCATCCGCCACCGTATCGCCGGCGCGTAGCAACACCGGAAGACTGTTCATGAGCCCCCCGGCGGTATCTTCTGCGTACGCGAGCAGCGTCCGGACCTCCTCGGCCGCTTCCGGCTCCATCAACTGCATGATCTGCTCGGCCTGCTCGTCCTTAATGTCACCCAGCAGGTCGGCTGCCTCGTCCGGTTCCATCTCCTGGAGCACGTCAGCCGCTTCTTCTGGTTCCATCGCAGCGATAACGGCAGCCTGGTGCTCATCGGGGAGTTCCGCCATCGCACGGGCAGCCGTCTCCTCGTCCATCTGTTCGAAGAGGTCGGCCGCTTCGCCCGGCGACATCTGGCTCACGACCGTGGCGATATCCGCCGGCCGCATCCGTTGCAGCCGGTGAAACGGCACCTTGAGGCGGATCTCATTGACCGCCGGCCCGATGTCTACCTGCTCCCAATCGATGAGTTTTGGGGCGCGCTTGTGGAAGAGGTTCGCCGCCTTCTCCATGCCCACCCGCCGCAGCAGCCCGCTCGTCGAGTTGTCCACGCCAGCCACTCGTAGCTCGTCGTTCAGCGGTGTCAGTGCAATGTCATTCACTCGCACGAGTTTTACGCCCGTCGTATCAACGATCTGTTTGTCCATCACGTCACGCGCGAGCCACACCATCTCATCCGACGGCGACGCGTACCGCCCCTCGCTGAACTTCCCCCGCAACGCGGCGCCCCGCGGCGTCACCGACGCCACGTCGTGCCACGGCACACTGTAGCTCCGGCCGTTGCGCTCCATCACGACGGAACGCACGGGCGGATACGGCGTCCCGGTGTCGATCAGCAGGTCACGCAGTTGCCCGACACGGACTCCGTCCGCATCGAACACAGGGCGGCCCTGCACCTGGCTAAGGAAGGACATAGCCACCGCCTCCCGGATTCAGCTGCTTCTTGGGAGGACGGCTCACCACGGGCTAGGCCGTGGCACGCTCACGGCTCAGCGAGGATGAAACGCCCTCCCGGGACTTCCACCGGCGGGGCTGAACCCGCCCTGGTCAATCTCC
>JAFKFP010000290.1 GCA_017308185.1 bacterium
GAGCACGCTGTAGCCGTACCGCCCTCCCAGGCGGTCCCTGATGTCCACCACCTGCGTGATCGCCTCCAACTCCTCGCCTATCTTGAATGGCCGCGTGAAGCGCCACTCCTGCTGCGTGAGCAGCCCTCCCGGCAGCACCTGAGGCATGTGCGCGTTGCCGCGCCCGCCGCCGAACATCGCGATAACGTACGGCGGCGCAATGCCCGTCCCGTCCGCATAACGCGGATCATTGTCCCCCAGGATGTCGCGCATCCGACGGGCATCGACTTCTTTCACCGTCACCTTCGCCGGCGCGCTTTTCACGCCGATGGCGGCCCGGTGTTCATCGGTAATCAGGCTCTGTTCTGGCTCAGACAAACGCAATCCTCCGTTGCCGCAGCATAGCATGTGGATGCTGCGCGTGGTCACTTCCGAACGCGCTCATTCCAGGTGCTGCAAGAGACGCCGTGCTACTTCGGGAGCGCCACCCTGATTTCGCCGTTCTCGATCTCGACCGGGTAGGTCTGGACATCTTCAGCACCCTTGTTCCAGAAGAAGAGCTTCTCCTGGAAGCGGCCAAGGAATGGGTGATCGTTGTTGAACTGCGAGCTGAACGGCTGCCGGACGCAGCGGCCGTTTGTAATGTCGAATCGTGCGCCATGGAACGGGCACATCACACATTCATCCTGGATCGGCACTGGCTTGATAGGCGAACCGGCGATCCCGGCGAGCGGCAGCCGCGCGTGCGAGCAGAGCCCGCTCAGGGCGTACACTTTGTCACCCTCGCGGATGAGCGTGACGCGCACGGAACGCAGCCGGACTTCCTTGGGCAGCCCGTCGGGGAGGTCCCGCACAAGGCCGGCGCGCGCCCATTTGTTCATCCTGGTGAAGGGAATGATGTTCTTAGCACGCATCGGGATCGGCGGGTCGATGCCGAGCAGTGGCATGACGCACCACTGCATCAGCCCGCCGGAGACCAGCCCGATGATAAGCAGCACAATGCCGCCTGTGAGCGCTCCGGAGTCCGTCGTGGGGTTCCCCGGCCAGAAGATCAGGAAGAGCCCGCCTACCACGAGCCCGAGAGACGCAACTCCCCAGGTACCGATGATCGATACGCCGAGAATCATGAGTGCAGGTGACACAGGCGCAACCCTCCGCGGAGGATACTACCAAGATTGTGCGGAATTGCGCAAAGTTTAGGCCCGTCCCGGGAGACGCCACGCGCCGCCAATCTGCCTCCCGCCACGGCGCTATCGCGGCATCGCCGCGCACTCGAAAGTGGCCGCTCCCCGAGCGGGGATCGGCCACCATCTTGAGTTGCCGCCAGCTGAAGGTTATGGCCCCGCAGAGGCCACCTCCGGCTTCACAATGTCTCGGAATGGAGTGAACGCTGCCCGGAACTTGTCTGCGAGCAATTGCTGCTTGGCATCGTATTCTGCGGCATCAGACCACAGGTCTCGGGGTGACAGCAGCCGCGAGTCCACTCCCGGGCAAGTCGCTGGCACCTCGAATCCAAACACCGGGTCCTTACGGAACGTCACACCGCTCATCATGTCGTTGAGCACCGCGCGCACCATCTTCCGTGTCTCCTGGATGGCTACTCGCTTACCCACGCCGTAGCTGCCGCCAACCCAGCCGGTGTTGATAAGCCAGGTTTGCGCGCCAGTAAGCTTGAGCCGGTGCTCCAGGAGCTCGGCGTACACAGTGGGATTCAACGCCATGAAGGGGGCGCCGTA
The DNA here is from genome assembly GCA_017308185.1 of bacterium. Classification (GTDB taxonomy): domain Bacteria; phylum Chloroflexota; class Dehalococcoidia; order Tepidiformales; family Tepidiformaceae; genus JAFKFP01. The sequence goes on from JAFKFP010000290.1 coordinate 1,716, forward strand.
GCAGGCGCTAAACGTAGCCTGTGGCTCGGTGACGCCCTGTTCGGTGCCCGCGAGCTTGCTCGTGTAGCCGCAAAGGAAATGGTAGAGCGCCTGCTCGGGTGTGAGGCGCGCAATAGGTGGCATTACGCCAAACGCGTCCGCCGTCAGGAGGATGACATGGCTCGGGTGCGGCGCGACCTCCTGCTGATACACGTGCGCGAGCGACTTCAAGGGGTAGCTGCCGCGCGTGTTCTCGGTGATCGAGTCGTTATCGAGATCCACCTCTCGCGTGTGCGCATCGAAGATGACGTTCTCGAGGATGGTGCCAAATTCGGTGGTCTGTTCGAAGATGTCCGGCTCGGCTTGCTGAGAGAGCCGGATCACTTTCGCATAGCAGCCGCCTTCGATGTTGAAGATCCCGTTCTCGGTCCACGCTTCTTCATCATCGCCAATCAGGAGGCGCTCGGGGTCCGTGCTCAGCGTCGTCTTGCCGGTACCAGAAAGCCCGAAGAACAACGCCGTCTTGCCGGTGTTCGGGTCCACATTCGCGGCTGAGTGCAGCGACAGCACACCATCAAGCGGGAGGTAGTAATTCATCGCCGAGAACACGGACTTTTTCATCTCGCCCGCATAGGCACTGCCTGCGATGACGATCAGCCCCTCTTCGAGGTTGAGCGCGATCACCGCGTCGCTGTTGAGCCCGTCTTCGGGGCCCTCAAACTTAAGCCCGGGCGCATGGAGGATAGTCATCTTCGGCGCCACGCCCTCGCCCAGCGGCTCCGACGGGATAAACATCGTTCGGGCGAACAGGCTGTGGTAGGCCTGCTCCGAGACGACGCGAACGGTGCGGCGATGGTCCGGATCCTGCGCGACCACGCAGTCCTGCACGTAGAGTTCGCGGTCCTTCAGGTAGCGCACAACCTTCGCGCGCACGCGCTCGAAGGTGTCGACATCCATTGGCTGGTTCTGCGGCCCCCACCAGACGTCTTCGCTCAGGCCAGGCGTCTGCACAACGAAGCGGTCCTTCGGACTGCGGCCCGTCCGTTTGCCACTGTAGACGGCGAACGTGCCGCCCTGCAGCAGTTTTCCCTCGCCGCGCCGCACGGCGTGTTCATACAACGCGGGCACGGATAGGTTGCGGTGGATCTCAGCTGCGTTGCTGATAACGACTTCGCTGATGCTTGTGGGTGGCTCGGCAATAGCCATGCAGACCTCCAGTTCGCCCGGTCGGCGTGCTATCCAGCCTACGTCAGTCCTATGCTTCTGTGAATACCTGCAAGGCGTGCTATAGGTAACGATGATATCGCAATCATGGTCGCGTATATCGTGATGTTATATTGGGGAGTGCGAAGCCGCTGCCAAGCTCCGCGCGCCGCTGTTCAGCAACCCGCCCACAGGGGTCATCGCGGCACCCGCCGGCGGCTTCGCGCCACCAGCCTGCTCCTGCGACGTTGAGGCGGGGACTATTCGACGACGACGAGCGGCGCGCCCTCGGAGACGCGTGAGCCCTCGGCTACAAGGACATCCTTCACGGTGCCGTCGGAACTGGCTTTGATCTCGTTCTCCATCTTCATCGCTTCCAGGATCAGGAGAACATCGCCCCTCGCGACGGTGTCGCCGGGCTTCACGCGCACGCTCAGCACCCGGCCCGCTATCTGCGCGGTGACGGCGCCTTTGACTGCGGCGGCAGGCGCTGCGGCTGTCGCGCCTGTAGATGCCCGCGCGGCGCGCGGCGCTGGCCCGGCGCCGAAGCGGCCGTCATATTCGAATACGAACGGCCGGTAATCCACGTTCACAGTCATGCCGCTCGCGCGTTCGCCGTCGGCAGGCAGTTGCACGCGGTAGTTCACCCCGCCTGCGTTGACGTGGGCCATCCCGGCATCTTCGCGCACCGTCACGGGATATTCATGCCCGTCGACGATCACGCTATCGCCGCGCACCTCAACTTCATAGCTTCGACCACTAACGGTCACTTTTGCCATCGTAGCGTTCCCCTCTCGTCTAACGTCCGTCGTCTGCCTACTGCATCTGGCGCATGCGGCCGAAGTCCCGCCAGGCGCTGCTATTCGTTGCACCGTTTGTTGCCGGGGCCATGGGCTGCGCTGGCGCCGCCGCCCGCTTCTCACCGATGACCATCGCGCCGATCACTGCCGCCACAAGCTCGCGGTCGGGGCCGCCCCCATCCCTGCGCCATTGAAGAAACTCGCGCGCGGGCTGGGGGAACATCACATAACTCAGCACATCGTCAATGTTCTCGGCGAGGTCGCCGATCTCCGCTTTTGCCGCGTTCATCTCCGGCGCCAGTTCATCCGCAGGCCGGTGCGTGATCGGCGTCTCGTCCCCGAGCAGCGTCTCCAGCACCTCCGCCGAAATCGGCACAGGCGTCTCGCCGTACATACCCTTGGCGAGGTTTTTCGTTTCGCGCGTCACGGTCCCATAGCGGTGGCCGGTGAGCACGTTCAGCACGGCCTGCGTCCCGACAATCTGCGAACTCGGCGTCACCAGCGGCGGGTACCCGAGGTCCTCGCGCACGCTCGCGATCTCGTCGAGCACTGCCGGGAGCTTCGATTCCTGCCCCTGCTCGCGCATCTGCCCCACGAGGTTCGAAATCATCCCGCCCGGCACCTGGTGGCGCAGCACGCCCGCGTCCACCCCGAGCAGGTTGCTCTCGAACTTCCAGTAGTGCTTGCGCACGTCGCGGAAGTAGTCGGCAAGCTCGCCCAGCTTCTCCAGGTCGAGGCCCGTGTCCAAATCAGGGAACTCACGCAGGGCCGCCACCAGCGTCTCCGTGGCCGGCTGCGAAGTCCCCCCCGCGAGCGGGCTCAACGCGCAGTCGATTACATCGGCGCCGTTCATCGTCCCCATCAGATAGGCCATCTCCGAATAGCCCGACGTGTCGTGGCAGTGCATCTGGAGCAGCTTGTCCGGGTGGTCGCCCTTCACGCGCGAGATGATCGCCTTCGCCATCCCCGGGCTCAGCAGCCCTGCCATGTCCTTCAGACATAGCGAGTCCGCGCCCATTTCGACCAGGCGGTCGAACATGGCCGCGAAGTTGTCAACCGTATGCACGGGGCTAATGGTGTAGCAGACCGTCCCCTGGATGTGCCCGCCCGCCTTGCGCACCGCTTCGAACGCGGTCTCCAGGTTCCGCGTGTCGTTCAACGCATCGAAGACGCGGAAGATATCCATCCCGTTTTGTACGGCTCGGTCGCAGAACTCCCAGATGACATCGTCGGCGTAGTGCCGGTAGCCGACCGCGTTCTGGCCGCGGAGCAGCATCTGCGTGGGCGTGTGCTTTAGGCGCGACTTAATCTCGCGGAGCCGCTGCCACGGGTCCTCCTTAAGGAAGCGCATGCACGAATCGAACGTCGCGCCGCCCCAGCATTCGATGCTGTGGTAACCAATCGCGTCCATCCGTTCGAGCGCCGGGATCATGTCCTCCGTGCGCATCCGCGTCGCAATCAGCGACTGGTGGCCATCGCGGATGGCCGTTTCCATGATGCCGACTTTTGTCATTCCAGGTTGTCCCGTGTGCAGAGATGTAGGGGTGCGGCCCGCAGCCGCAACAGTCTGAGGCTACCACCGAGGCCACGCTGGGGCGAACGGGGGGACCGTAAGTTAGTAGTCCTCCGGTGGCGGCATCTTCAGACCAAACTTTGGGAAGTCCGCGATTGGGATGGCGAGCCACTGGTCTGCACAATCGACGAATGCCCGCGGTAGCCCGGTCAACGTCGCGTTCCCATTAACGAGCTTGTTCGCTGCGGTATCGGGCCTCGCGGCATTCACTTCTGCCACGAGACGATCCATATCGGCCTGTGAGAACACCTCGGATGGGTCGTTGCGAGTCTCAAAGCCGCGGTCCGCCATACATGAACTGAACGGTGCCCAGCGTGGATCGGGAGGCAGTGGCTTGGCAGCCTTGTGCTCTGGGCCAAGCTCGCGGTCGTCCCAAATGATTGGGTCATAGAACTTGCCGGTTGCGGGGTCGATCCAGCGATTGAACGGCGGCGGTGATGGTGCGCTGGCCGTGGTCGCGACCTGGGTCACCACGTCCCCAACGGGCGACGTTTGATTGCACGCCGCGAGGACCAGGAGCGCTCCCACTGCGGCAACCACAAATACAGTGACGCGCGTCATGTGAAATGAACGCCGACTTGCGTAACAAGGTTCCATTCGTGGTCGATGGGGCCGCGGTAACCATGATGGTCTTGGCATAACCACACATCTTCACACCAGTGCCACAATCGCGGGCAACACCTCGCCCAACTGGCCCCTGATCACGACCTCCGCGTACTCATCGAACGGCGTCTCCTGGGCGTTCAGGATGATGAGCTTTGCTCCGGCGCGCAGGGCGATCGGCGCCATCTCGGCGATCGGGTAGACGCCGAGCGTCGTGCCCGCGGTTATCAGCAGGTCACAATTTGCGGCGGCGAACTGGGCGCGTTCGAGGTCTTCCGGAACGAGGCTCTGCCCAAACGAGATGGTCGCCGACTTCAAAATCCCGCCGCAAATGGGGCATGGCGGATCGTCCTCGCCGGCTGCGACACGCGCCAGCACCTTGCTCATCGGCCCGCGATGGCCGCAGCGCATGCACACGTACTCGCGTACGTTCCCGTGGATTTCGACCAGGTCCCTCCGTGGAAACCCTGCCCGCTCGTGCAGCCCATCGACGTTCTGGGTGACCAGCAATTCGAGCTTGCCTTTCCGGTGGAGCTCGGTGAGGGCGACGTGGCCGGCATTCGGCTCCGCGCTCATGTACGGGCTTGATGCGCGGCTCTTCCACGAGCGGACGCGTAACTCTCGGTCGGCCAGGTAGTGCTGGAGCGTGGCAGCGCGTTCGGCTTCCGGGTTTTTTGTCCACACACCTTCGGGGCCTCGGAAGTCAGGGATGCCCGACTCCGTCGAGATGCCGGCGCCCGTGAGTGCGACGACGTGTTCTGCCGACCGGATCAACTCCGCGGCCCGCCCGACCAGCGCCGAAGTCGCGTCGTCCATGCTCGAACCTACAGCGGGATGTTGCCGTGCTTCTTTGGCGGGTTGCGGTCGGCCTTGTTCTGGAGCATTTCGAGGGCGCGGATGATCTTCGTGCGGGTCTGCCGCGGGTCGATGACATCGTCGAGGAAGCCGCGTCCGGCGGGAATGTACGGGTTCGCGAACCGGGCGACGTACTCGTCGATCAGCTCCTGACGCCGTGCCGCCGGGTCCGCCGCCGCCGCGATCTCTTCCCGATAGACCACGTTCATGGCGCCGTCGGGACCGGTCACCGCAACTTCGC
>JAFKFP010000291.1 GCA_017308185.1 bacterium
ACACCCAGTTCAGCATGATCCTTGGCCGGGATGTCATCGTCACGCCGGCGAACACGGACCCTTTCACGGCTACGGCCGAGTCCATCGCGCCCGATGGGTCGCTCGTCGTGACCCGATCGGACGGGGTTCGCGAAGTACTCACGGCCGCCGATGTCAGCCTGCGCCCGGGAGCCTAGGCTCTAATCGGTATTGTCGCAGGCGATAGGGATGCCGCGGCGAGTGTGCACGATTCAGGCCGGCGCCTGGCCCGTACTGCCGCCAGCCTGTGGCGGGTCCGGCAACTCCAGCCCTTCAGGCACCTCGGCCTCGGCTGCTGCCACAGCCGCAGCCCTTCGCGCCGCGCGTTCCGGGTCATCGTCTTCGTCGAACTCTCCGCCTCGGAACGTTTCCAGCAGGTCAATCGGGATGGGGAAGACGATCGTCGAGTTATTCTCAGTGGCTATCTCTGTCAGCGTTTGCAGGAAGCGCAGCTGTACGGTTATCGGCTCGGTCGCCATCACGGCGGCCGCGTCCCGCAGGCGCTGGCTTGCCTGGAACTCGCCGTCGGCCGCGATGATCTTCCCGCGCCGGTCGCGTTCAGCCTCCGCCTGGCGGGCCATCGCACGTTGCATCGTCGACGGCAGTTCGACGTCCTTCACCTCGACGACGCTCACTTTCACGCCCCACGGCTCCGTCTGCTCGTCGATGATGTGCTGGAGTTCCTGGTTGATCTTCTCACGCTGGCCTAACAGTTCATCCAGGTCCGATTGGCCCAGGACCGAGCGGAGCGTCGTCTGCGCGATCTGTGAGGTCGCCCGCATGAAGTCGGCCACGGCTACGACGGCGAGATTGGGATCCATCACGCGGAAGTAAATCACCGCATTCACCTTCACCGTCACGTTGTCCCGCGTGATCGCCTCCTGCGAGGGCACGTCGAGCGTTATCGTCCGCAGATCCACCTTCACCATCCGGTCCACGAACGGGAGCAGGATGAACAATCCGGGTCCCTTCGCGCCGATCAGCCGTCCCAGCCGGAAGATCACGCCACGCTCGTACTCGGCTACCACGCGTATGAAGAATGGAAAGAGGATGACGAGGAACACGCCGCTGAGCGCGATGAAGACGACGCGGATGATCTTTGCCAGTGGTCCGGATGGGTACTCGGGCGATGGCAGGCCTCCGATGTTGCCCCCCTCTGGATTCATCATGTTCACTCCTCTTTCGTTACTCTCAGGCGGAAACCGTCTGCGCCTACAATACGCACCCGGTCGCCAACCTGCGCGGTGCCGTGGTCCAGCGCAGCCCGCCAGCGTTCGCCCTGTACGAAGACGTAGCCTTCTGGAGCCAGCACCGTCCTCGCGATCGCAATATGGCCCTCGAGCGCGTGCGTGCCCATGGGCGCCGCACGGTTGCGCACCTTCATAACGGTAGTTGCCAGCGATACTACAAGCCCTACAGCGAAGAGGCCGAGCACTACCAACAGCACGGTCGACGGCCGCGCCCCCGACGGCGCCCCGCGGAACGCGACAAACGCCCCGATGATCATCGCGAGCACGCCCGTGGCGCCGAGCACCCCCGATGCCACGAAAAGGTCGATCGCCAGGAAGAGCAACCCTAACCCAATCAGCGCCAGGCCGGCGCCGGTGACCGGGAGTTCGCCGAGCCCGAGGAAGCCGAGCACCATGGCAATCGCGCCGAGCGTGCCCGGGGCGATGAGCCCGGGATGAGACATCTCGATGATCAGGCCGATGAACCCCAGTGTGATCAGGATTGATGCAAGCGAAGGGTTCGAAATGACGTCCACGAACTGTTCCCACGCCGACTTGTCCGTGTGCACGACCGGCGCGTCCTCCAGATTTGTCAGCGTGACTTTCGAGCCGTTGCCGACCGTGACGGTACGGCCATTCGATTGCTTGAGAAGGTCGTCGAAGCTGGCCGCCTGGAAGTCCACCACGTGCAGCGTCACGGCCCCCGCACTGTTCACTGCCACGGCATTACGCACGGCTTGCTCGGCCCAATCGGCATTCCGCCCACGAAGGTCCGCGATCGAGCGGATGAACGCGACGGCGTCATTCATCACCTTCGTCCCGAGCGTCCCCCCGATGTCGCTACCGTTGCTGTTGATTGGGGATGCGGCGCCGATGTTGGTGCTTGGGGCCATGGCGGCGATGTTCGCGGCCATCGTGATGAATGTGCCCGCGCTCGCGGCGCGCGCTCCGGCCGGCGAGACATAGACCGCGACCGGCACCGTGGAGGCCTCGATTTTCTGCACGATGGAGCGCATCGAATCCAGGTCACCCCCGGGGGTGTCCAGTTCGATTACCACCAGCTTCGCCTGCGACGTTTCGGCATCGCGAATAGCGCGGCCGATATAGGTGTCCATCGACGGGCCGACATCGCCGCTGGCATCGAGCACGTGCACGGCGTCTTTCGGCACGGGACGGCCGCCGCAGGCCGCCGCCAGCATCGCAACCCCTGCGATCATCCACCACAGCCACCAGGCTCGCCTGGCCCGTGCCCTCATGGTGCGTCCAGTATAGCCGCTGGTTTACGCTCCCCGGGCCAGGGTTACCGTCGCGAGTTCGCCGTCACCCTCGATGCGCTGGATGGCCTCACCCTGTAGCAGGCTCGAAATGTACACGTGACCATCTGGCACGCGTTCGGTCACCGTCGCTTTCGCGCTGATAATCGCGTTGCCGTTGCTCACAATCACTTCATCCCCACTCCCGATACCAAGCCGTGCGCCGTCGCTCTCGCTCACCTGGATGCGGTCGTAGCGATGCAGCTTCTCAGCTTCCGGGGAATGAATGCTCGCCGCATCTTCGGCGGTGTACAGGTCGCGGCTGGTAATCACGCGCATGCCGCTGGCATCCGGGGCGACGGCGACCGGCTGGGCGGCATTCCGCTGCGCCGGCTCGACGTGGAGCCTCACGCCGTCCCCGACGAGGAGGTCGGCCGCTGCTTCGTAATCCGGGATGGCCTTTGCTATCGCCACCAGCGCCAGTTCCTCATCCGCGGGCACAGCCACTCCGAGAGCGTCGGCCAGCGACTTCACTGCGTGGTAGCAATTGACGGCTTCGCCCTCAGGCCGGAGCGCCGGCGCCAGGCGCTGCACGCGGAAGTCGCCCTGGGTGTAGGTGCCGCGCGACGAATACGCGCGCGCACCCGCAATGACCACACTGGCATGCTTCGCCGTGTCGTGGAGCACATCGTCGATAACGACAACGGTCTCGATGGCTCCAAGCGCCTCGCGAGCACCTGGCAGGTGGAGTGCCGCGTCGTCGCGCCCGATGAGCAATCCGCTCAGTCCTGCGAGGGAACTCGCCGTCGCTTCTGCACCCACGCCGAGGTCCAGCAGGCCGTGGACGTTGACGGCCGGCGGCAGCACGGTCAATCGTTCGGAGGCGTCGTCGCCGAACAGGGCGATGGCCAGGTTTGCCGCGCCGCCGGTCATCGTGGCAGCGCGCGTGGCGCTGACGGGGTTTGGCGCGCAGATGACGACGGTTTCTTCGCGTGGCGCATCACGGAGGATCGCCGCTGCCGCTTCGATATCGGGGTCGTTGCTCGTGGCCCCCGCGATGGCCTCTGCCAGCGCTGCTGCTGCTGCACCCTCGCCACCCGCCGGCGTGCGGATCCATACCGCCGCGAAGTCAACCAGTTCGCTTCGAAGCGGGCCGATTACCACGAGCCTGGCGCCTTCGCGCACGACCGCATCCTTGGTGCGGAGGCTCGCGATGTTGTGGCTCTCTTCGATATCGTCGTGCACGACGACGAGGGCCTTCGCTTTCGCGATGCGCGTCATGTCCGTGGCCATCCGCCATGTGCCGAAGCGCTCTTCGAGCGCGTCACGCGTGGCGCGGATGATTGGGCCAAAGCTCGTATCAGCGGCGGCGCCGAACGCCTCCCGCGCAATCGTATTGGTCACCCACGCCTCTTCGTTGGTGAGGCTCGATCCTGCCAGCACGCCCACGCGTCCCTTTTGTGCAGCATTCCGCAGCGCGGTGGCCGCTTCGTCCACTGCCTGCTCGAACGTCGCTGGCGCCTGGATGGCGCCACGGCGGACGAGATGCCTGCCAAGCCGTTCGCGTGCCTTCAGCGAGTCGTAGTGGTAGCGGCCGCGCACGCAGATCTGATTACCGTTGACAGCATTCGCCGATCCCGGCCGCACGATCGAACCATGGCCGTCCTTCGCACCCAGCTGGATGCTGCAGCCGATGGCGCACGAATCGCACGTCGTGCTTGTCCACGTATCCGGCTTCGCGACCCATTTGTTGGGATGTTCCATGAGCGTCGCCGTCGGGCACACATCAATGCACGCGCCGCAGAAATCGCAGTTGCTATCGTGGATAGCGCCGCCAGCGCCGAATGCAATCTCTGCGCTCCACCCCTTGCCGCCCAGGGTGAGTGCGCCGGTGTGCCGCACCTCATCGCATGCACGGACGCATCTCGTGCAGATGATGCACATTTGCGGGTCGAATTCCAAAAATGGGTTCGCGCGGTCGGCGGGCGGATGGGGAGTCTGGTACCACGAGCGCTCTTCGCCGACCCACGGCTCGTACCCGGACATGTGCAGCATTTCGCATGTGGCCTGGAGTTCGCACCGGTAATTCTTCGAGCACGTCAGGCAGCGGTGCGTCACGACATCGTCGCGAAGGCAGATATCGCCGGGATGGCAATGCTCGCGCCGATGGCACGTGAGGCATCGGTCACTGTGGTTCGCCATGATGATGGAAAGCACAGATTGACGCGCCGCCAGCACCTCATCCGAGTCGGTCACCACCTTCATGCCGTCCTGCACGATCGATGTGCAGCTCAGCTGGAGGCCGGGAGGGCCCTCGATGTCCACCAGGCAGGTGCGGCAGCCAGCGTACGGTTTCAGACCATCGATGTAGCAAAGATTAGAGACATAAAACCCATTATTCTTCAGCACTTCGACGAGTGGCGCGCCATCCGGCGCCTCGATCGTTCGTCCATCGACAGTGATGCTAGCCATCAAGAAATCCTGTACCGGCCACGGACCGCCCGCATGCCCGCGTCCACGGGGAGATTACCCGCCCAATCTACCAGATTGTGACGCCGCGCACGAACGCGAGCTGCCGGACAGAAAGTGGCGCCACCCCGGTGTCGATTGATCCGCGGAACCACTCTGTGCGTGGGGTGAAGGCTTAGAGGCGGTGGAAGTCCGCTTCCGGGTCCTGTGCGGGCTTTCCGTTCGGATACACGTTGTCGTGTGTCTTCAGAAACTGCCGCGAAACACGCGTGAGCGCGTGCTTGTCGCGATACATCTCATCGAACTGGTATACGGCGTCATCCATGGGACCGCCCGGCTGAATCGCCTCGTAGGGGCACGCCTCGGTGCAGAGCCCGCAGTACATGCAGATACGGAAGTCGATCTCATAGCGGTCGATGTTGCGCCGGCCTTCCGGGTCCTGGCTGGTCGCGACAAGGATGCAGCCATCGGGACAGGCCTGCGCGCACGTGCTGCAGCCGGTGCAGCGCTCTTCGAACCAGAGCAGGTTCGTCCGCGCATATACCGGGACGGGCCGTACTTCTTCGGGGTACGAAATCGTCGCGACGGGCTTAAAGAAGCTCCGCAGCGTGACGCCCATACCCTTCGCGATGCCCTTGCCGTATGCCATGCCTGGCCCCCTGCACGCGGCCGCCGTAACGCGGTCTGGCTACACGCGGAGTCTAACAAAGCCCAATTGTGATGACAAACACAATTCCCGCTCGCGCCGCCAGCAGCCGAGGCACAAAACAACACTGCAGGCACTCGCCTCCAGGTGGCACATACCATCAGGGAATACCACTACGCCGATCCTGTAGGTTCAGAACTTCACGTAAAGTACGACTGATATGACGTAAAAATATGAAAATGATCTCACTAAAGCCATGGCTCCCGACGTATCATCTCCCCGCGCCAGGCTGTCATCGAACAGCGCGCCGAAGGAGTCCCGCTCATGGCTACTGCAGCCCGGTCCAACAAATCCATTTCGGTTGATGCGATAGCAGAATCATCAGAACGCCGCCGGGGTCTTTCTCGTGACGACCTCGATGAACTGATCAAGCTCACGCGCTCGGCCGAGGGCCGCATCACCGATGCCTTCCCGCTTGGCATCCCCGCACCCGACGGCTCGTGGGGCGTGCCAACATATTGGGGCAAGATCCACGTCCGGTTCCCCCGTGGGGGGATCGATATCAGCAGCCTCATCGATTACACCATCGATCGTGGCCACATCGTAAAGATCTTCCCTTACGGTGTCGTCGCCATCGATGAAGTGGTGGCCGTTATCGAGGCGGGCGGGCTCCTGGAACAGGGCTGAGCCGTGCCGCCTACAGGAGACCGAGCACGCATCATCCAGGTCCACCCATCGCGGCGCTGCAACCTGCGCTGCCGCCACTGCTACTCGGTCTCCAGCCCCGCCGAGCGCGACCGCCTCGATGTGGCGCTCCTGTCGCAGGCAGTCACTGACGCGGCCGCGCTCGGCTACAACGTCGTGAGCTTCTCGGGTGGCGAACCGACGATCTACCCGGGGTTGCCAGCGTTGCTCGCCGCCGCCCATAACGCCGCCATGACGACGGCCGCTGTGACGAACGGGATAACACTGACCAATGCGCGGCTCGCGATGTTGCGCGGGCGTCTCGACCTGTTGGCCATTTCGCTGGATGGCGTCCCGGAGTCCCATAACCGGATGCGCGGCGCTCGCGCGTTCGAGAGTATGGCGGCGCGGCTGCCGCCGCTTCGTGAGAGTGGCATCCCATTCGGTTTCATCTTCACGCTCACGCAGTCCAACCTGGAGGAACTCGCCTGGGTCGTTGAGTTCGCCGCCACTAACGGCGCGAGCCTGCTCCAGGTACATCCGCTCGAGGAGGTCGGGCGTGCTCGCGACATGCTTCCCGGCGCTGAACCAGATGACATGGAGCGTGCGTTCGCCTGGCTCAGGGTCGCGGAGTT
>JAFKFP010000415.1 GCA_017308185.1 bacterium
GCGCATTCAGCACACAGTGGTATCCTGCTTCGATACAGACGACCGTTGGAAATCCATCGAAAGCGCCAGGGGCGATAACGAACGCTCGATTGATGGAAACGATAACGTCCATCGATGCATAGAAGTCGCCAAAGAAGCTTTGGCTTTTGATGCCGTAAAATGTGATGCCCGCGATGCCGCTCAAATCCGCGTCGCATTCGTCGTAACCGCCGACGACGTGACACCGCAAATTACGGAACTGCTTGCTCAGGATCTTTGCAATGGCGATGAAATCAAGGAAGCCCTTGGAATTGAGATCGTCACCGTATTTGTGCGCGACGAAACAGATATCTATGGTTTCTTTGTCGCGAGGGTAGATTTTCTTGTCTCGATAAAAATCGAAACCGTTCCTGCTTTCAAAAACGCCGCCGTAAATGAATTCTATCTTTTCTGCATCGCACCCGATCTTGTTAATCAGATAGTCGCGTGTGATCGTCTGTGTGGCGATTACCTTCCTCAGCAACGGCGACTCGCAAATCTGTTTCAGAATGAAATCAGTCTCGGGCTGGTCAAGCCCAAACGCCCCGCCCGGGTAGAGTTGCAAAATGAAGGGGATGTTCTTTGCCTGAATGTAGTTCCACAACAATCTGATATTGCCGAGGAAGGTCACGTATGCGAGTCGCGCCGGCACATCGCGACTTTCGGTAAATCTCAGAACTTTGTGAGCGATGGCCGGGTCGAGATCTTTCTTGAATTCATTAAATGATTTGTTTGAAAGCCAACCCGACCACCCTTCCGTCGAGAGAAGGAATGCGCTGAAGAATTTGAGATAATGAGAATATTCGATCGTCCGGAACGGCGACATCGTGCTGGGCATGATGTCGTCGATGACCAACAAGTCGCAAAAGCGGTTGAGTGGAGCCTCCTGTTCCCTATGTTCGAAAATTTCATTCATGATCTGTGAAACGTTGCCCGCCCTCACTGGCTAGCGCTCTATCGGCCTTGATCTGCCCCCTTTGAAGTGGTCCTCCCTGAAGTATGTTTTGACCATGGAGGATGAGATCAATGGCGAGGAAGCGGCATACAGCTGAAGAGATCGTGGCGAAGCTTCGGCAGGTCGATGTGCTGATGGCACAAGGCCGGCCGGTTGC
>JAFKFP010000292.1 GCA_017308185.1 bacterium
GCTCGTGAGCATGTAAATAGCGAAGATGAGCGGTGATAGCACGAAGGCGAGTGCGTAGAACAGCGCGATCGCGACCGTGATCGGTACCAACTCGGCGATGAACATGAGCCGCGTGAATGTCCGCGCGGGGTAGTCGGAGTTGCCATCGGCGCCGATGCGATCATTGGCCGCGTTCGTCCACAGGCCGCGCACGACCCGCCACGCTTCTTTCGGCCCGAGTTTCAGCATCCATTTCAAGACGACCTGCGCAGACGCCGCCGGCAGCGCCGCCGACCACCCGACATCGGCGAAGCGAAACACGTCGGATGGCGACGGCGCACCAGGCCTCGTGACGGTGAGCACGCCCGTCGCCGTGGCCGAATCCATCACACGGTCGACTTTGCCCCCTGCCATCTCCAGCGTGTCCGCGATGCTATTCGCGACCGTGGCCAGCATTTCGCCAGGGAGTACGTGCGCAGTCTGGCCATGGATGACGACTACGCCACGGGTAGTGACTGCCACGCACAACCTCCGCGCCGGCCCCGTGAAGAATGAAGGACCGGTGCGGTAGTGTGCACCGTAATAGCGGAATTACCAATAGCGTATGGCACAGCCGCGCGACAGCCGCCGTCCTCTACCCGGCGGCGGACTCCTTCACCTGTGCTTCGAGTTCGCGCAGGCGGCGGCGGTTCGACCGGTCCTGCTGGAACCGCTCGTTGATATCCCGCGCATTGGCGAGCGCCCCAATGACGGCCCCCGAGTCATCGCGGACGAGCGCGAAACAGACCTCGATATAGAAGTTCTCGCCGGAAGCCTTCATGGCACGGGTCGGCAGAGCCTCGCCATGGAGCTTGGTGACGCCGGTTGAGATGGCCTTATCGAACCCGGCCCAGTGCGCTTCGCGGAACTGCTCGGGGATGATGATATCGAGACGCTTGCCGAGCGCTTCCTCCCTGGAATACCCGAACATCGCCGCTGCAGCCTGGTTCCAGAGCTGCACCGTGCCGTCCTTGCCGGCGAAGATGATGGCGTCTGGTGATTGGTCGACGAGCAGCTGAGCGAGCGGCGTTTCGGGCATAGCGCGGGGCCTCCGTGGGTGAAATCGACTTGAGGTGTCATGGCGAGCCTACGCCGGGCGGGCACAGGGCGCCAGAGTGGGGGCCGCCCGAGTCATGTATGAGGGTATACCCGTAATGGTACGTGTAGCATGTCCGTTGACGAATACACCTAATGGTATGTGTGAGATTTTTAACGAATGTCAATCGTATCGTCACTTGTATTTGACAACTCTATTTGCACTGCTTACAGTCCGCGCAACCTTGAGCACGAGGGCATCGGAGGGCACCCCAAATGGAAGCACGATACACATGGTGGCAGCGACAGACCGCACGACGGATCGGCCGGCGGCGCATGCTCCAGGGTTCAGCGTTCGCGGGGGCAGGGACAGCTGCGTGGGCGCTCGTGGGCTGCGGAGATGACAGCAGCGGCGGAAGCGCCACCCCAGGCGGTGGCTCCACCCCCAAAGGTGGCGCCTCGGCGGCGCCATCCGCGGGCAGCGGCGGGACACCGAAAACGGGCGGCCACTTCAATATGTGGATGGGCGGTTCGCCGCGCAGCCTCGACCCCCACTTCGACACGTTCCCGTACAACACGGCCATCACCGACAACACCAACAACGGACTGCTCCAGTTCGACCGTGACGTCACGAAGATCGAGCCAGACCTGGCCACCGGGATGCCGGAGCAACCCGATGACCAGACGTACACGTTCAAGATCACGCCGGGCGTCAAGTTCCAGAACGTCGACCCCGTGAATGGCCGCGAATTCACCGCCGAAGATGCGAAGTACAGCATCCAGCGGCAGATGACGGACGATGCCGGGAAATTCCAGCACGCGTACTACTTCCTGAACCACGTCGACAAGATCGACACGCCCGATAAGTACACGATGACGGTGCACACGAGCACCCCTTACGCGCCGTTCATCAACTACATCGCCAGCCCCTGGACGGTCATGATCTGCCGGGAGGTGGTCGAGAAATACGGCGACCTCACGGAGCACGCCGTGGGCACAGGGCCGTTCATCCTGACGGACTGGCAGAAGGACGTGAAGTTCGAGCTCAAGAAGAACCCGGACTACTTTCGCAAGGGCCGCCCGTATATCGACCAGCTGAGCTTCCTGCTCTCGACGGACCCGGCGACGACGGCCACCCTCTTCCTGAACAAGAGCGTCGACGCGGTGATCGTCGGTCAGTCGAACCTGGACCGTGTGAAAGAGGGCCGTCCGGACGCGGTCGGCAAAGACATCCCGAGTCAGTTCTGGAAAGAGTTCCGGATGCCGCCGACGACGAAGGACCAGCCCTACGCGAAGCCGTTCGATGACCCGCGCGTCCGCCAGGCGATCGTGCAGGCGATCGATAAGCAACAGGTGCTGGACCTGGTGTACTCGGGCGATGGCATCCTCACGCACGGACCGATCCTGCCCATTTACAAGGACTGGGCACTGAAAGAAGAGGAAGCCGCCTTCGACCTCAAGAAGGCTCAGGACCTGATGGGGCAGGCGGGCCAGAGTGGCGGGTTCAGCGGCGAGATGATCTGGGCTTCGACGGCGCCCGAACTCGACCAGATCGCCGAGGTCGTTAAGCAGCAGCTGGCAAAGATCAAGGTCGACCTGCAACTCAAGCCGATGGAACTCGCGGCCTACTACAACCAGACCTACTCCTACAAGTACACATTCTCCTCGCACACGCCGCTGAACAGCCCCGAGCCAGACGAGAACCTCTCCTCGTACTTTGGGAAGAACTCCACCTACTACAAGCACTACAACACCGAGATCTTCGACCTCATCGACAAGCAATCGTCGACCGTCGATGTCGAGCAGCGCAAGCAGCTCGTGCAGGAAGTCCAGAAGAAGATCGTCCAGGACTACCCGATGTCGTTCATGTTCACGACGAACAACCACAACTTCGTGGACCCGAAGGTGAAGGGGTGGTTCTGGTCGACGGACCTCTACAACGGCCGCGTGGAATCGGTGTGGCTCGACGCCTGATGAGGGCGCGTGGCGCACAACGGGCAGGCTCTGCGCGCCCTCGGTTGTTGAACCCCGTCGCAGCTTAGCGGGCGAGGGGGGCTGATTCGCAAAGGGCGCAAAGAGCCTTACGGGCCATCCGCCTGTAGAGCAGGCGATGCATGAAAGGGGCTGCCAGTGACTGAGTACATTCTGCGCCGGGTGTTGCTGGCGATCCCCACAATCGTGCTCGTCATCTTCCTGAGCTTCATCGTGATGAGGCTCGTGCCAGGCGACCTGGTGACGCAGATGATGGCCGAACGTCCCTACGCAACACAGCAAGACAAGGACCAGCTTCGCAAGGAGTTAGGTCTCGACAGGCCGCTCCCGGTGCAATTCCTGAACTACCTCGGCCACGCCTTCCAGGGCGACCTGGGAATCTCGCCGTGGACCCACCGGCCTGTGACCGACGAACTGAAAAACCGCCTGCCCGTGACCGCCGAGTTCGGGCTCTACGCCATCGTGTTGGGACTCCTCATCGCGCTGCCGGTCGGGGTCATCTCCGCGATGCGGCAGGACACGGTCGAAGACTACACGTCGCGGAGCTTCGCGATCCTCGCGCTCTCTGTGCCGTACTTCTTTACAGCCACGCTGTTGATCGTGTTCCCCGAGAAGTGGTTCGGCTGGTCGCCGCCGCTTATCTATAAACCGTGGTCAGCGGGACCATTCTCGCATCTCGAATACTTCTTCTGGCCCGCGCTGCTCCTGGGAGTCAGCCTGGCCGGCACGGTGATGCGCATGACGCGCACGATGATGCTCGAGGTGCTGCGGCAGGATTACATTCGCACGGCGTGGGCGAAGGGCCTGCGCGAACGCATGATCATCACGCGCCACGCGCTCAAGAACGCGTTCATCCCCGTCATCACGATCATCGGTCTCCAGGTGGGCACGGCGGTCGGCGGGACGATCATCCTCGAAAGCATCTTCAACATGCCGGGCATTGGCCGGTATTTCGTGAGCGCTATCTTGCAGCGCGACTACCCCTCAGTGCAGGGGGTGGTGCTCGTGCTCGCAATCATCATCGTGTTCGTGAATCTCGTCGTCGATGTGCTCTACGGAGTGCTCGACCCACGCGTGAGGTACGGGTAGATGGCACAGACAACCGCAGCGATGCAACTCCCCGCCAGCGCCGAACCTCATCGCCGGCTACCGTTCTATCTCGAAGTCTGTGTCCGGCTCGCGAAGGAGAAGCCGATGGGGCTTTTCAGCGCCATCGTCGTCCTGGTGCTCTTCGCGATGGCCGTCGCTGCGCCGCTCATCGCACCGTTCGGCCCAAACGAACTCGGAGTGGGAACCCGCCTCACCGGGCCATCGTGGGGCCACATCATGGGCACCGATAACCTCGGCCGCGACGTGTTCAGCCGGGTCGTGTACGGTGCACGCGTCTCGATGACCATCGGTGTCGCAGCGGTCGTCGTACCGACCATCATCGGGCTCGGGATCGGAGTTTTGAGCGGTTACTTCGGCGGGCTCACCGACATGATCGCACAGCGCTTTGTCGACGCCTTCATTGCATTCCCGGCACTCGTGTTCCTGCTGGCCGTCGCAGCTGTGTTTCGCGGTCACCAGGTCCCCGGCCTCCCGGCGACCGGGCTGCTCTCGACGACAAACGTGGTGCTCATGGTCTCCGTCGGGTTGCTCCTGGGAATCGGGACATCGCGAATTATCCGAAGCGCCACCATCCAGGTGAAGGATTCCACCTATATGGAGGCAGCGCGCTCGCTGGGCTGCGGACATGGGCGGATGATCTTCGTCTACGTCGTCCCGAACGTGATGGCCCCGACGATCACGCTCGCAACGCTGGGCCTGGGCGTGGCGATCCTGATCGAGGCCTCGCTGAGCTTCCTCGGCCTCGGCGTCCCGCCCGACACCCCCACGTGGGGCGGAATGCTGAGCCGCGAGGCGCGCTCGTGGATGACGCAGGCGCCATGGATGGCGATCTTCCCCGGGGGCGCGCTCAGCCTCGCGGTGTTCGCGTTCAACATGCTCGGCGATGCGCTCCGCGATCTGCTCGACCCCCGGCTTCGTAACAGCTGACGGCCCATCCGCGTTGTTCGAACCACGCTATTCACGCCGGTGACACAAAAATGGGGGACATCTCGAACGGGTTTTGCTACTGTGCTTGGCACGGAGGAACCGGATGCGAGTAGCCGATGGACTGGTAGTTGACCTGAGCAATTACGACTGGGACACGTTCGATGCGAAGGCGTTCTACGCCGCCGGTGTACGGCGCGCAATTGTCGGTAGTCAGCAGCCATCGCTTTCGGGGCAGATGGTGGACGGGCTGCGCAATGAAGGCATCGACATCATCGCGACCTACGACCTGCCATATTTCGGAAGCGACGAGACGACCCGCGGGCCGATCGAGCGGGCCGTGTCGTTCGCGGAGAAGTACAACATCCCGCACGTGTGGGTGGACGCCGAGATCGATGCGAACCAGACCAACGTGAAGGAGTGGCAGTCGAGTCCGACGCCGACGGTTTCGCAACGGCAGGCGGAGTTCCGCTGGTGCATGGACCTGGTGCGGACGCATGCGCCATCGCACGGCATCTACACGAACGGCGGATGGTGGACCCCGAACATGGGCGGGTCCAACGAGTGGTCCAGTTGCGCTCTCTGGCTGGCTACGTACGGCGTGGACGGTTCAGCCTGTGACCCGATCGAAGATGTGGACTTCGGCGGCTGGACGAAGGCGGCGTTGCACCAGTACACGAGCACGCACGTGATCAACGGCAGGGGACGGGATGTGAGCTATCTGTTCGGCGACGCTACCACGGAGGGACACATGGCTGGTGATGTGACGGCGCGGATTGCGGCGCTGGAGGCCGCCGTGAAGGACCTCTCGTGGGCGGTGTTCAGCGGGTACGAAGACCGTGACAGGAGCACGGCGGAACGGTCGGCGGATGTGGCGTATCGCATCGACCAGCGCCTGGGGCGAGCGAGCGACGGGACGGTCATGAGCAGCGTGAGTGAAACGGCGGCGGCGGCGTTGCGGGCAATCCAGAAGCTTGCGGTCTCGGCCGGGATGTCGGCAGACGACGTGCATCGTGCTATCGGCGATGAGCTGAACGACATGCTGGATGCGGCACAGGCCCACATTGAGGCGGGGACAAGCGACACACCGAGCCGATAGGCCATGTGGGAGAAAGGGGGCGCCGGGCCGTCACGGCCCAGCGCAACCCCGCCCTCTCAGCTGGTCATTCCCTGAAGGCCAACCAGGGCCCGACCATGTTCGATTTCGCCCATGTGGCGCAGTCCATGCTGGTAGACGAAGCACTCGAGCACGTCGAGCTTGCGCATGGGCGCGCCGGGGCCGATGACGATGGCGCAGAAGATGTTCTGCATATTCGGCGGCAACTGCGCCATGACGACTTCGAGCAGAAGCTCCGGGGTCAGCGTCTCGAGTGCGGCGGAGGTGCGCGCGATGACCTGGGCCTGGAACGCCCGCCACGCGTCCATGTCGGCGAAGCGGAGCTGCTCCATCTCCTGGACTGTTTCCTCGCGGCCAAGACGATCGACGGTGGCACCGACCTTCGCAGCCCAGCCCTCACGGTCCCACAGCGGCTCTTCGCGATGGAAAAGCCGGCTGATCGACTGGTCCTGCGCGCGGATGTAATGGCTGAAACTGAAGGCCATGGGGAGCACGCCGGCGCGCTCGTGATGGTTCACCTGCTCCAGCGTGAGGTCGCTGGCCGCGCGCTCGTAGAGGATGTTCATCGCGCGGACGCGGTTGCGGAGAGAATCGACGAAAGGTTGTGCGTCCATCGGTGGCTCCTGCTATTTCGATGCGGTTCGTGCGGTGACGGGGATACGCTGCATATCCCGCGCCATTCGGATGGGGCCAGTGTAGACGTTCGACATCCCGGC
>JAFKFP010000416.1 GCA_017308185.1 bacterium
CTGAACCTCGCGGGCATGGCCGGATCTGCGGCATTTGAGCGCGCGGAAGAACTCCTCGCCCTCTTCGAACTCGACCACCGGGCGCGTTCGGCTCCGGGTACGCTCAGTGGCGGAGAGCAGCAACGGCTCGCGATTGCGCGGGCACTTGCCAATCGGCCCGACATCATCCTCGCGGACGAGCCAACCGCCAGCCTCGATTCACGCGCGGGCCACCGTGTTATGGAACTCTTGCGCGCCGCCGTGGAAGCAGGGCACGCGCGCAGCATGGTGGTGGTGACCCACGACACTCGCATCCTCGGGCTCGCACACCGTGTGCTCCCAATGGAGGATGGCCAACTCGCCCCGGGTGCTAGACCTGCACAGGAAAACCGGGACGCCTGTGAGAACGGCGCCCCGGCGCCGGGCCAGTGAAGTTCACTGTTTCACGTCAATTACCACGCGGGTGGGATTGGTGAGCGTGGAGACCTTGAAATTGTGCTTGCCTTCCAGCCCGAAATCCCACGTCACGTGGCCCTCGAAGTCACACGTCTGCGTCCCTGCCTTGACGACCGTGCCGGGCCCAACAATGCTGCCGGGTACCGTCGGTTGCCCCATGCTGTTGTGTGCGTCCGCACCCACAAATGCCACCTTGAGCACCGCAGTGCCGGGGAGCGAAACCGGATCGCCCGACGCACAACCGGTTGCAGCAGTCACGTACTCGATAGTCGCCTGTGGGCGTTCCGGCCCTGCGAACTCGAAGACGATCCGCTCCCAGCCTCCGTCCTCCGGGTGCACGCCCATACGCACCGCGCTGAGTACCGCCACGGATGTCATTGGGTCCGGGCTGCTGGGCACGGTCCAGGTCGTCTGCTGACCCTCCGGGACCGTCGCAATCACCCAATTCGCCGCTGCTGTCGCGTAGACGAAGTACCCGCCCAGGTAGGTGAGGTCGGTCAGATCGTTCGCACCGGGCACGCTGACCTTTGAAGGGAAGTATGCGTGCCATGCATGTGCGGCCGCATCGTAGCCGAACACCACACCCACCGAGGCTGTGACGTCCGTCGTCCCGTTCTGAGGACCGCCCGGTCCGCCGGCGAGTGCCTGGCCGGTTGGCATTGTGGCGCCCGCCCAGCCGATCAGGTTCCAG
>JAFKFP010000417.1 GCA_017308185.1 bacterium
CTCACCGGCATCGAGCCCCAGCAACACGAGCGTTTCTCCTATTTCGATCGCGTCAACGGCCTCCTCCACACCATCGACCCCCTCCTCGAAGAAGCCGCCGACCGTGAATGACACACATCACCGCGCCCACACACCTTCCGCCGACGCGCCCTATCGCCGCCCGTTCCCGGTTCCCACCCGCAGCGCCTCGATCCGCTCGTCCGCCACGCCCTCCCGCAGTCGCCGCTGAACGCCACCGCCACTGAGTCCTGAACCCTGAGTCCTACCCACAAGCCAGCCCCCTCTCCATTCGCACATGGAGAGGGGGCCAGGGGGTGAGGCCCCATCACCGGATGGCTGTGAACACCACCAGCGGCACGACCAGCACCACCGCCGCGATCGCGATGCCCGCCATCGGCGCGGCGTTCATCCGCACAAACGACTGCGTACCCGCCGAGTACGTGTTGCCGCTCGCCTCCGCGATCGCCCGCGCCTTCGTCCGCAACCGCAGGCTGTTGCCCATCACGCTCACCGAACTGAACGCCATCGCCGCCCCCGCCATGATCGGGTTCAGCAGTCCCGCAGCCGCTACAGGGATAGCCAGCACGTTGTACCCGAACGCCCACCCGAGGTTCTGCCGGATCGCCCCGAGCGTCGAACGGCTCAACGCGATCGCCTCCGCGATCTTCGCCACGTCGCCATTCAGCAGAGTGATGTCGCCAGCCTCGATGGCCACATCCGTGCCCGTGCTCATCGCCAGCCCGATGTCCGCCTGGGCCAGCGCCGGGGCATCGTTCACCCCATCGCCAACCATCGCGACGTGGAGCCCTTCGACCTGGAGCGAACGCACAAGCGCTAGCTTGTCCTCCGGCCGCGCGCCCGCGTGGACCTCGTCGATGCCGGCCACTGCAGCCGTCGCGCTGGCCGCCTGCGCGTTGTCGCCCGTCATCATGATCACTCGCAGCCCAAGCCGCTTCAGCGCCGCCACCGAACGCGCCGCATTCGGCTTCACCTCGTCCGCCATCGTCGACTCGTCCGCCCAGGGCCAGAACGTCAGTTGCTTGCGGGTCGCCACGATGACGCTCTGATCATGGATCGGGAGCACCGCATGGTCCTTCATCGCGAGCTCGACGGCCTGGGCCTCGA
>JAFKFP010000418.1 GCA_017308185.1 bacterium
GGCGCTGGAATTGCCGGTGACAACCGTGACCAAGGTGCTGACAGGCGAACACCCGAATGTCGTCGATGTAATTCGCGATGGGACGGTGCAGTTCGTCATCAATTTGCCCGAGGGCAGGATGACCGGTTCGCTGCGAGATGGCTTCTACATCCGCCGCGCAGCCGCAGAGAAGCGTATCCCTTGCTTCACGTCGATTGACACGGCGCGGGCGGCAATCGGCGCAATCCAGCAGGCGCCCGAGTACGACGTGGAGACGCTGCGGGAGTACGTAAGCTCGTGAAGATCGAATCCGCCCAACTGTTGTCGACGGAACGCGCGTACGAGGGCGCCTACGTCAGTTGGTTCCAGGGCCCGGGACTGGCTAAATCGGTTGCGCCGGGGCAATTCGTGATGGTGCACTGCAGCACAGAGGGCACGGACCCGATGTTCGCCAGGGCGTTCAGTTACCACCGGCTGGACGGGAGCCGGTTCGCGCTCCTCTACCAGGTAGTTGGCCGGGGCACGGAATGGCTCGCGACGCGACAGCGCGGGACGCAGGTACGCATGTACGGACCGCTCGGCAAGGGTTTTCGCCTCCCTGATGCGCGTAGCAACCTCCTGCTGATCGGAGGCGGGGTCGGCATCGCACCGATGGTGGACGTGGCCGAACGTGGCGTCGCTGCGGGACACCAGGTGGTCGTGATGATGGGCGGACGGACAGATGCGCACCTTCTGCCAGCGTCACACTGGCCGCGCGAGGTTGAGTACGTCGTTACGACCGAGGATGGATCGGCCGGTGCGAAGGGGTTTGTGACGCAGCACCTCGGCAAGTACCAGGAATGGGCGAGCAAGATCTACGCCTGTGGACCGAACTCGATGTTCGCGAGCCTGGCAAACGTATTACGCGGGAATGGCCGCCGTCAGAGGCCTGAGATCCTGATGGAAGAAAACATGCCGTGCGGATGGGGAATGTGCTACGGGTGCGGGATCTTCACCAAGCGGAACGGCGTCAAGCTGTGCTGTAAGGACGGCCCACGTTTCAACCTGTTCGACGTATTTTGAGCAGGCGGGAGTGAGCGCAACCGCCAGGCCGTCACGAGGCCGGCGGTAGAGGGGACTCCCAGTTCTCGGCTGTTCGGACCGGTGCGGGATGGTGAGTTCGGGCGTATCCAGCCGCAGGTCGCCGTAGAAGAGGATATCGAGGTCGATTGGCCTCGGACCCCAACGCCTGCCGGGGCGGCGGCCAAGGTCGTATTCGATGCGCTTCAGCACGTGCAAAAGGTCACCCGGCTCCCGCGTGGTTTCGGCAGCAACGACGGCGTTGAGAAACGCTGGTTGGTCGGATGGCACTGGTGGAGTCTCCCAGATGCTCGACCGCCTGCGGGCAACAACGCCTGCCGCATCCAGGTGTCCGAGCGCGGCTCGGAGGTTCGCCGCACGATCCCCGAGGTTAGCGCCAAGGGCAATAACGACGCTCGTCATTGCGATTCCGGTGTGTCGCTCCAATTAGCGCGCACGACGGCATCGGCAACACGAGCGACACGCACCATCTCGGCAACATCATGGACGCGAACGATATCGGCGCCGCCAGCAATAGCCAGTGCAACGGCTGTTGCGGTGCCCTCGACGCGATGATCCACCGGAAGGCGGAGTAGCGACCCGATGCTCGGTTTTCGGGAAGGGCCCACGAGGAGGGGAAGCCCGAGATTCCACAATTCCGGGAGCCGCCGCAGGATCTCGAGCCCGAGCTCCACGGTGCGATGCCGCGGCCGGTTCTTCAGATCGGCGACGAACCCGAGCCCGC
>JAFKFP010000293.1:0-12320 GCA_017308185.1 bacterium
GAACTTCGCGCGCACCGTCGTGTTGCTGCTGGCTCACAGCGAAGATGGCGCCTTCGGGATCGTGCTGAACCGGCCGCGTGCGGATGTGCCTATCGCTGATCATCTGCCCCTCTGGAGTGAGCATGTGGCGAGCCCGGCCGTGTTCTTCGCCGGTGGGCCGGTCGAACCCGAGGCCGCCATCGGCCTCGCTCGCCGCGGCGCGCAAAGTCCGCCCGCCGAGGGCTGGAGTGAAGCGTGGGATGGCATCGGGACCATCAACCTCGAGGTTTCTCCCTCGACGCTTATCGAAGCCCTCGCCGACGTCCGCCTGTTCACCGGTTACGCCGGCTGGGGCCCCGGGCAGCTCGAACAAGAACTCGAAAGCGAGGCATGGTTTACGGTGGCAGCCGAACCGGCCGACGCCTTCAGCACCGACCCCTCCGAACTCTGGCGCAGCGTCCTCCGCCGCCAACCCCATCCCCTCGCTATGTTCGCGTATTTCCCCCAATCCCCGCGCATCAACTGATATACAAGTGCAACCACTGAGATTAAGCGTGATGGCGTTCTCACGTATGTCCTGCTCTGTCATATCCTTGTAATATCCACAGCCGGGCTCACCGCACCTCGTAGACGCTTTCATCTGTAGTGTCCGAATCAATGCACTCGGTCGTATTTGTGTTCCTCGCCCAGGAGATACTCGCTAAGAACCCGTGGGACCCGCTACTTGCGATCGGTGTCATAGTTGTCGTCGGTCTTGCGCCATTAGTAGTCACTATCGGTAACCGTATTCAACAGAAACGGACAGAGAGATTGAAGGAACAATTCGGCACCGACTACGACGACGTGCTCAACGAAACCGGGAATCGGCGCACCGCTGAGAAGCTGCTCCGGGAACGTCTGCGCGGGCAGCACGATCGGAGCGGGCATTGACGAAGCGCCCCATCCTCCGCATCGCCACCATTGTGCTCGTCGTTCTCGCAACAGGGCTCGCAACGGCCTGCACTGGCGAATACAACCCGAAGTCGAACCAGGCGAACGACATCGCGAGCCTCTGGTGGGTCATGCTCATCCTTGCGTGCGCCGTCTTTGCCGTGGTCATCGGGCTGGCAGCCTGGGCCCTCTTCCGGCCGCGCAAAGGCCCATCCACCATGGATAAGCCACGCTCCCAGTTCGCGTTTCTCCTCGTGGGCGGTGCCGTCATCCCTCTGCTCATCCTGGCGGCCGTTTTTGGCTACAGCCTCGATGTCATGGGCCATACCGGCTCCGACCAGTCTGGACAGCTCGTCGTCCATGTTACGGGCCATCAATGGTGGTACGACGTTGAGTACCCGCAACAGTCTGTTTCAGCCACAAATGTCATGTATCTCCCGGCGCACAGGCAAGTCAAAATAATCCTCAATTCGGCTGACGTTATTCACAGCTTCTGGGTTCCGGAGCTCAACGGAAAGACTGACATCATCCCGGGCGTGACCAATCACCTGTACATCACTGACCCTCAGCCAGGCACCTACATAGGACATTGCGCCGAATTCTGCGGTATCGGCCACACTGCCATGCAGATAAAGGTCGTCGTTGAATCGCAGGATGCGTTTGACAGGTGGGTCGCCAACCAGGGAGGAAAATCGCAATGACATTCGCGGCCGATCGACTGACGAGGGCGTGGACGCCGCCGAATTTCATATCGTCGGTCATCGGCAGCGTCGATCACAAACAGATCGGCCTCCGCTACATCGTCACTGCCCTTATCTTTTTCTGCGAAGCCGGCATGGCGGGCATGGTGGCGCGCATCCAACTCAGCCGCCCTGGTATTGATTTTGTCTCGCCCTCCCACTACGACGAGATATTCACCTTCCACGGCACGGTCGCCATCTTCCTCTTTGCGACCCCCATCGTTCTCGGCGGATTCGGCAACTACCTTGTCCCGCTCATGTTGGGCACCCGCGATATGGCGTTTCCACGCCTCAACGCGTTCAGCTACTGGATCTACCTCTTTTCCGGCATCCTCCTCTATGGCAGCTTCTTCACGGGCTCGACGCCAGATACTGGCTGGTTCGCCTATGCCCCGCTCTCGGGCCCGCAGTATTCCCCTGGGCTCAACCTCGATTTCTGGGGGTTGGGCCTGGTCTTCCTCGGCATCTCAACCACCGTTAGCGGCGGCAACTTCATCGTGACCATTTTCCGGCTGAGAGCGCCGGGGATGTCCATCAACCGGATGCCGCTATTTGTGTGGGGCATCCTTGTCACGTCGTTTGCGGTGCTCTTCGCGCTCCCATCACTGTCGCTGGCTGCTCTCCTGCTCGAATTCGACCGCCTCGGTGGCACGAGCTTCTTCGACCCGACCCGCGGCGGCAGCGTACTACTCTGGCAACACCTCTTCTGGGTCTTCGGCCACCCCGAGGTCTACATCATGTTCCTCCCCGCGGTCGGCATCGTGTCCACAATCATCACGACGTTTTCACAGACCCGCGTCGTGGGCTACCTCATCCTCGTGCTCGCCTCGGTTTCGATCGCGTTCCTGAGCTTCGGTGTCTGGGTCCACCACATGTTCGCCACCGGCCTGCCTCCCGTGGCGCTCAACTTCTTTGCCGCTGCCGGGATGGTCATCAGCATCCCCAGCGGGCTCCAGTTCTTCGCCTGGATAGCAACGCTCTGGAAGGGCAACATCCTGTGGCGCACGCCGCTCCTCTTCATCCTGGGATTCGTGTTCACGCTGCTCATCGGCGGCCTGACTGGCGTCATGGTGTCCGTCGTCCCATTCGACTTCCAGGTCACCGATACGCAGTTCATCGTCGCTCACCTGCACTACGTGCTTGTTGGCGGAGTCGTCATGCCGCTCTTTGCCGGCCTCTATTATTGGATACCGAAAATGACCGGCAAGATGATGGGAGAATCACTTGGAAAATGGAACTTCTGGCTCTTTTTCATTGGTGTGCAACTTGCGTTCTTCCCCATGCACATCACAGGCATGATGGGTATGCCGCGCCGCGTCTACACATACATGTCCACGCCCGGGCTGGACACCATGAACATGATCGAGACTGTCGGCGCATTCATGCAGCTTGTAGCGGTGCTCATCTTCATTGTGAATTTCGCCAAGAGCATGTTATTTGGAGAAGAAGCGGGCAATAATCCCTGGAACGCAGGCACGCTCGAGTGGGCCACGCAGTCTCCGCCCGAAGACTACAATTTCCGCAAGATCCCCATCGTCCGTAGCCGTGACCCACTGTGGACCGAACTCGAAGAGTCTGCCGCAATCGCGGAACCCACGGCGGGCGTGGAACGCGAGATCTATCAGACAACGGCCCTCGCCGCGAAGCCAGAGGCGCTCATACGCATGCCCGGCGAATCCTACCTCCCGTTCCTGGCGGCACTCTCCATCGCGCTGCTATTCGTCGGGGTCCTGCTCGGCGTGCTGCCACTCACGATAGCCGCCGCCGTCTGCGGGTTCGCCGTCTTCGGTGCATGGTTCTGGCCTGAACCGGAAGCCTCGGAGGTCACACCATGACTCAGCGTCCACAGGTTCACGGCGTCACGCCTCCACGCTTTGTCGAAGGCACGCATGATCCCGCGACATGGGGTCTCGCCCTCTTCATCACCACCGAAGCCATCATTTTCACGCTGCTGTTCGTGTCGTACTGGTACGTCCGCTCTGGTTCGACGGCATGGCCGCCCGTCGGTGACGCCCCGCCGAAGCTGCTCATTCCACTCATCAACACCGCCATTCTGCTCTCGAGCAGCGGCACAGCGATCTGGGCCGAGCGTGGCATAAAGCGCGGGAGCCAGGGCCAGTTGCGCCTCGGAATGGCCATAACATTCGCCCTGGGCCTCGCCTTCCTCGCCCTCCAGTTGAACGAATACGCCAACGAAGAGCTCGTCCTTCAGTCAAGCGCTTACGCCTCGTTCTTCTTCGTCATCACAGGCTTCCATACGACGCACGTCTTCGTGGGCCTCATGATGTGGGCGTACGTGCAGCTCCGCGCCTGGTGCGGCCACTTCAATGCAGGTAAACACCTGGCCGTCACGAATGTTGGCTGGTACTGGCACTTCGTCGACGTCATATGGCTCTTCGTGCTGGCCATCGTCTACATCTCGCCTCATGTTGCGCCGGTGCTGCCATGAGCATTCTTCAGCGCGCTCGGCACGCCGAGGCAACCGCCGTCATCCCGCTTCTGGGTCCGCCAACCATCTGGGGCCTGCATCTCCTGGTGTGCTACCTGCTCCAGAGCGCTACGACAGTCGTCGGCATCACGTGGATGCGCATCGAGATCGCAATTGCTACCGCGGTTGCCCTCGCCGGCATCGCCGCCTGCGCATTCGTTGCCCACGCCCAGCGCGCCGGCGATGGAGAGCACGGCGGGCCATCAGACCTACCGGACTTCGTCAGGACGCTCGGGCTCGCGACGTGTCTGTTGTTTGCCCTTGGCGTCATCTTCACGCTGGTACCGGCGCTCGTATTGGACAGGTTCTAGCGATGCCGCGATGGAAGCCACTCACTCTCCTGGTTGTCGGCGCCGTGATGGCGTTGCCGGCAGGCATCGCATCCGCCCATGAGCCGGTGGCGCCGTCGGTGCAGCATGTCGTCTCGGCCTGGAGCTTGGAACCGGGGGTGATTCTCGCTCTTGTCGTGCTCGCGTGGCTATACGATCTCGGGGTCCGTAGCCTTTGGCAGCATCACGGGCGTGGCCGTGTCATTGGTACCCGCCAGCTCGGCGCATTCACCGGCGCGATCATCACGCTGGTTGTCGCGCTCATCTCACCCGTCGATGCATTGGCAGACTCGCTGTTCTCGGCGCATATGGCGCAGCACATGCTGCTCGTGCTGGTTGTCCCGCCGTTGCTCATCGTCGCGCGCACCGACCTCGCCGTGATCGCTGCGTTCCCACCCACGTGGCAGCGGCGCGGCCGCGGGCTTCTGCGCCATGGCGCGGGCCACCGTCTCGTGCAGGCCCTCTTGCATCCGGCTACGGCGTGGTGGCTCTTCGCGGCAGTGTTTTGGGCCTGGCACGCACCCGTTCTCTACGAGGCAGCGCTCCACCATGACAGCGTCCACGCACTCGAACACGCTGCGCTCTTACTTGTCGGCCTTGCGTTCTGGCGGGTGGTACTGCGCGAAGCAGGGCGGCGTCCGTTCGCGTATCCCCTTGCGATCCTGTTCGTCTTCACAACCATGTTGCAGATGAGCGTCCTCGCCGCGCTGCTCACCTTTTCGCCATATGCGTGGTACCCGGACTACGGCGCCTCCACGGCACTCTGGGGCCTCAGCACACTCACCGACCAGCGCATCGGCGCACTCGTCATGTGGATGACCTCGAACGCAGTATTTCTCGGGCTCATTGCTATGCTCTTCGCGCGGTGGTTTGCGGCCGAAGAGCGCCGGGCCAGCCACTACGCCCCGAACACACCATAAGCACAGCGCGCGCAACCCTAATGCTGTTGCTCGAATTGACCGAGCATCGACTCAATCGCGCGAATGGTCTCGCTTGCGTCCCGCCGCGCCTGTGCCCGGCCCAGCCGCTTCCACGGCGTCAGCCATCTCACTATCAGCGTGACGCAGGAGCGCGTGTGCTTCCTCCGCAGAGCGGCCACTGCCCCAGTATGGCCGGACGGCTTCGGTCACAAACGCGCCGCCCAGGACCTCTGCACGTAGTTCCGGCTCGACGCCCGCTGCATCAAGCAGTGCCGTGATGGCAGCAATGACCCTCTCCGCAGTAGCCGCATCGCGCGGCTGCCGTGCCTCGCGGACGCCCGAGTTCAGGTGGCGCGTTCTTGCTCGGTTTGCGTTCATTGCCCTTACCCTCACTCCCGCCTTGCTGAAGTCTACAGCGAACCGCCAACGAGATATACTCCCTTAGCAATTCTTTACGCATACGGCCATCGCCTACAGCCCCGATTCTTCACGACGAACGCGACAGATCCTGTCGCGTTTGTTGCCTGATGACATCAACTCAGCCGAAGATCGCCTCGATGTCCTGCTTCGCATCGAAGATCCCTGCCCACGGGTCCCCGCCGGCAAGCCGTGCGAGGACGTCATCAAATGACAGGTCGGGCGGGTAGATGGCTGCCAACTCGTCCCATGCCATGGGAAGCGATACCGGCGCGTGAGGCTTGGCCCGCGGAGAATAGGGCGCCGCGAGGCTTTTGTGCCGCGCGTTCTGGTTGGCGTCGAGGAAGACCCTTCCGCGGCGCTTTGTCGTGTCCCATTCCATCGTGGTCAGTTTGGGCAGGCGCGAAGCGAGTTCTGCCGCCAGGGTGTTGCACGCTGCCCGCACTACGCTGTACTCGAGCGTGCGCATGATCGGCACGTAGATATGCACGCCCGTCGCCCCCGAACTCTTCGGGAACGCGACAAGCCCCAACGACTCGAGCATCACACGAAGCGTGGACGCCACTTCACAAGCGGCAGCGTAGCCGTCCCGGTTCGGCTGCGGCTCATCGCCCTTCTTTTCGTGGCCCGCGTAGATGTATGGGTCGAGGTCGAACACGAGGAAATCCGGGTAGTTCAAGACCGACGTTTCGACTGCTTCCATCGAGCCGGAGAAAGCGGTCCCTAAGCCAGGCGCGTCAACGCCCGCCGAGGCACGGCCGAACGATACGTGCCACTCGATATCCGCCAGTTGGCAGAGCCAGAGTAGCGTGGCGATGTTGTTGCACATGAGAAAGTCCCGGTCACGCCCGTCCGTCTCCGAGTAGATCGTCGCGACTTCTACAAAAGCGGGCCGCTTATCGTCCCAGTGACGTTGGTAGAACGTCTTGCCCCCTACCCCATCGGGATAGCGCGAAAGCGTTACCAGGCGGCCGCGAAGGTGCATCGCTGCGTACGGCCACACGCGGATGGCGTAACACAGAAGGTCCCGCTTTGTGACGGCTTCACGCCCGTCGGCCGCTGGCCACAACGCCTTGTCGAGGTTGGTCACCGGTAGTCGCCAGCCATGCCCTTCGAGCGTCATCCGCGCTAAGTGGCTCTCCAGTTGCCCCAGTAGTGCCTCCTCGAGGGCGGCATCCGTCGCATCTCGCCCCGGGGACCGTCGTCCGGGATTCGGCCGCATCAGTTCAGCCGCGCGCGCGGATACCCGCGCGGCCACCGGCATACCCAATCGCGGGGCCTCGTCGGCCAACCCTTTATGGACGGCGGCGCGGAGGATCCCCGCCTCCGTGAAACCCCGATGCTCCACCTCTATGGCGACTTCTGGTTTTACGAACTGCGTGCCGCGCTCGATGGCGGGGATCTCTACGAACGGGCTGTCCGGTGTGACAAGCGGCCTCAGCCGGCGCGCCATCGCCGTCAGTTCCTCATCCGTGAAGCCGCTCCCGACGCGGCCCCGATAGCGAAGTGGCCCATCGGCCGTCGGGCTCCCGATGAGCAACCCGCCGAACGTCGCTTCCCGCGAACCCTGGCCCGGGGTAAACCCCCCTACGAGAAAGCTCTCTCGTTCGATAGACTTCCGCTTGATCCATGAGGCGCTCCGAGCCCCGGCGTCGTAAGGAGACGAGTTTCGCTTGGCGATAATGCCTTCGAACCCTGATGCTGCTGCGATCTCGAAGGCTTCACTGGCGCTCAGATCGATCGGTTCCACCCGCACGATAGATGGCATCGGCAACAGCACCCGGCGCAGAATCTCGCGGCGTGCGTCGAGCGGCAGCCGGGTCAGGTCATACCCGTCCAGGTACAGCAAGTCGAAGATGAAGTAGGTGACCGGGATGTCTCGTTCGGCCCCCGCCACGTCGTGCACATTTGTGAGGTTCATGCGCTGCTGCAGCAGCTCAAATGACGGACGGCCGTCCTTTCCAATCGCGACGATCTCGCCGTCGAATACAGCCGTGGACGCCGGCTGTTCGGCAACGGCAGCCGCAACTCCCGGGTATTTCCGGGTGGCATTGTTTCCGCGGCGCGAGCTTATCCTCGCCTCGCCATGGTCGAGCGCCGCGATTGCCCGTACGCCATCTAGCTTCGGCTCGAAGCTCCAGCCGTGCTCATCCCGGGGCAATGCATCCGAAACCGCGAGCATCGGGGCGAAGGTCCCCAGCGGCGCTTGGCGGCTTCCCGGCAGCTGCCCCGGCGAGTAAGCAGAATCCGATGGCAGCTGGCGATGTGGCGGGACTCCGTCGCGCAGTTCGTCAATTGTCAGCCCCGACGCAACTGAGCGGTCCTCTGCAATGAGTTCGTGCCCGGCATCGGCGGCTGCGTCACGGTGCTTTATTAGCAGCCAATCGGTCTTTGTCTGGACGAGCGTCCACGACCCTTTCATCTTCACGCCGCGGAGCGTGAAAGAAAGCTTCCCGGTCTCTAGACCCGCCCGCATCGCTGCCTCGGCTGCCTTCCGGTCATCGAACGCGTAGCCATCTTCGTCCGGGGAATACGTCCCCGCGTCCCACACCATCGATGGGCCCGCGCCATAGCCGCCCTTCGGGATCACCCCCTCAAAGAGCGCGTAGTCCAGCGGGTGGTCTTCGACGTGGACGGCGAGATGCCTGTCACGTGTATTTGAAGACGGTCCCTTCGGCACTGCCCAGGAAAGGAGCACGCCGTCGAGTTCGAGGCGCAGATCGTAGTGCAGCCGCCGTGCCGAGTGTTTGTGCACCATGAAGCGCAGCGGCCCTTCGCGGCGCACCACTTTCGCTTCGGCGGGCGGCTCCGGCGATCTCTGAAGGTCGCGTTTCTGGGTGTAGGTCGAGAGACTCTTGCGCGGCATTGGCGCTCACCTCGCGGGTCTACCGGCTCGCGGCTGTCTTCTTCCGGCGCGCAGGTTTCGCGGGCGATGGCGCTTCCTCAGGCTCATCCGCTTGTTTCGAAGCGCCGCTCTTCCTGCTCTTGGCAGCCTCCACGCTGGCCTTCAGTGCGGCCATCAGGTCGACCGCTGGCCTTGCCGCCTCGGGCGCCGGCGCGACCGCAACCTCCTGGCCCTCGAGCTTGGCCTCGATCACGCTCATCAGCGTCTCACGGTACTCATCGCGATAGGCGTCGGGTTCGAACTTTGCCTCGAGCAGGTCGATGAGCGCGTAGGCAATCTTCATCTCCGCGGCCGATACCTTCACATCCGCTGGCTCGTTGTCTGGCATCCGCACCTCGTCGGCCCAGAACAGCGTCTCCAGCACCAGCCCGCCCTCCTTCGTGCGCAGCGCGCAAAGCCGCTCTTTCGTGCGAATGGCCAGCTTGCCGATCGCCGTAAGGTCCTTTTCGGCGAGCGCTCGCGTGAGCAGTGCGAACGGTTTCCGGCCAACTTCTTCGGGCTCGATATAGTAGCCCTTCTCGTAGTACAACGGGTCGATCTCGTCCGCTTTCACGAACGCTGTCAGCTCCATCGTGTGTTTGCTCGGCAACGGCAGCTTATCGAGGTCGCTGTCATCGATGATGATGTAACGGTCTTTGCCGTACTCGTAACCTCGTACGATCTCATCGGCCGAAAGATCCTGTCCGTCGGCTGCGCACCGCTTCACCAGCCGAATCGGACTGTTGTCTTCCTTGTGCAGCTGCCGAAAGGAGATGTCCTGGCTTTCCGTCGCGGTGTAGAGCTTGATTGGGATGTTTACCATGCCAAAGCTGATGGTCCCACGCCAAATCGCTCGTGCCATATACAGTCCCTCGCTTCGTGCGTCCTACCCCGCGCGCCTGATCGGGCACCGATCATACCAACAACAGCCGGTATCGTGCACTATACTTTCCAGACCGCCTGCTCGGGCGTCCCGCGTTCATCGCAGCTTCTTCGTCAACAATCCGAGCGCGCTGACGGAGGCGATGCCCGCGGCCGCCAGCGCATCCCGATGCTTTTCCGCCCACAACGCCCTGCTCGAATCCTTCGAACGCTTCCCGAACGCACCCCGCGCCCCCCTGTCCTCCTCGACAGCGGACCAGAGGTTGTCCTGTGAGTTGGCGTCGCGCGGAGCATCGGTCTGTTGGCTCGCGTAGCCGGTCTTGCCCAGGTACCAATCGAGTACGCTCGGGATGAATTTCTGTCCCCATACCGCCGCGACGGTCATGCCGCCCACGAGCAACTCGCGCCGGCGATGCTCCGATGCCCAGACGATGGCGTCCGCCGCCACCTCTGGTTCATAGATTGGGGGCACAGGCTGCGGCTGGTGCTGCAGGCGGTTTTTCACCCAGCCGAACTGCGGCGTGTTCAGCGCCGGCATATCCACAACCGTCACGCGAACCTTGCTCTTCTGATGCACAAGCTCGCATCGCAACGAGTCGGTGAATCCGATGATCGCATGCTTTGAACCGCAATAGGCCGATTGCAGCGGGATACTGCGATGGCCGAGAGCCGAGTCGACCTGCACGATGACTCCTTCGTTGCGCGGTCTCATGCGCCTGAGAGCCGCCATCGTGCCGTAGACATAGCCCAGGTAGTTGACTTCGGTTACGCGCCGGAACTCATCCGGCGTGATCTCCTCGAATGGCGAGAACACCGAGGTCATCGCATTGTTCACCCATACGTCGATCGGGCCCAGGGCGGCTTCGATCTCTTTCGCCGCCGATTCAACCGCATCCGCGTCTGCGACATCGGCTGCGGCGCGATGAGCCTTCCCTGCGAGACGCTCGGCATCCTCTGCAGCCGCATCGAGGCCGGGCGACTCGCGGGCAATCAGCCCCACATGAGCTCCGCCGGCTGCGAATGCGCGCACCGCCGCGCGCCCCACCCCGGCGCTCGCACCGGTCACCACTACTACGCGCTGCTTGTTGCTCAATGGACTCCTTCTTTCTGCCGGGCAGGCAATCAGGCTCTGACCTGCCGGGCCACAAGCCGTTCGGCGAATCGAGATGAAATGGCCATAATCGTCAGCGCGGGGTTCGCGCTTCCCTGTGTTGGACACACGCTTCCATCGTCCACGAACAGGTTGGGAACGCCCCAGACACGCTGGTCCGGGTCCGTCACGCTATTCTCTGGTTTCGTGCCCATGCGGCACCCGCCAATGAGATGGGCGTAACGGTCGATGCTCAGGATGTCCTGCGCACCGGCGTACTCGAGGATCGCCTTCATGATGGTGCTTGCGTAGGCGATGTTCGCGCGGTCGTTCTCACATTGGGTGTAGTCGAAGCGCGCGATCGGCATCCCATACCGATCACGCTCGTCCGCGAGCGTGACCCGATTGTCGGCCAGCGGGAGCAGCCCGCACAGCGCGCCGAGCGTCGTCCAATGGTTGTAATCGCGCATGTACTCGCGCATCGCATGGCCCCAGTGTCCGTCCGCAAGGACATGCTCCGCCCAGCCGATGGGCAGCGGTCCGACGGTCTGCACACTGAACCCGCGCTTGAATCCGCGCCGCTCATCGGTCTCATAAAACTGTTCGGACGACATCTCGGGCGGCGGCGCCTTGTACATGTACATGAGCCCTGGAAAACGTCCAGCGATCTGTGGCGCTCCCTGCACCATCACATAGCGCCCAAGCTGGTCGTGGCGGTTCCCGAGCCCATCCGGGAAATGCCGGCTTGCCGAGTTCAATAACAACCGGGGCGTTTCTATCGAATAGCCCGCGACCGTCACCGCCGCCGCACGCTGAAAGTGTTCGTGGCCATCCTGCATGTACGTGACGCCGGTGCAGCGGCCGTTCTCGTCTGTTTCGATGCGTGTCACCATGCAGTCCGGCCGTATCTCAGCGCCGTGCGCGATCGCATCCGGCAGGTGCGTCACCAGGGGGCTCGCCTTGGCATTGACCTTGCATCCCTGCAGGCAGAATCCCCGGTAAATGCAGTGAGGCCGGTTCCCGAAGGTCCCGTTGGCAATCCCAACGGGTCCAACGCGCATGTCCAGGCCGAACCGGCGGGCGCCATCGACGGCCACCCCCGCGGCGCCGCTGATCGGAAGTGCAGTGAACGTGTAGCGGTGCGGATACCCCCAGGGCCAGTCTTGACCCGACACCGGGAGTTCAGCTTCGACTCGCTCGTAGTGTGGGCGCAGGTCCTCGTACGAAATCGGCCAGTCCGCCCCCACGCCGTCAAGAGAATAGGTGTGGAAGTCCGATGGGTGGAAACGCGGCGTGTAACCGGCGTAGTGGATCATCGATCCGCCAACTCCCCGGCCCGAGTTATTCTTCCCGAGCTCCACCGGGTCCGACCCGCCGATGATCCGTTTCTGCGTCCAGTACAGTGGGTGTGCACCGGCTTCGTCGCTCACCCAGTCGCGATCGGGATCCCAGAAAGGGCCAGCTTCGATTACGACCACGCGCCACCCCGCGCGTGAGAGGCGCTGCGCGAGCACGCCGCCCCCGGCGCCGGCGCCCACGACCAGCATGTCGACGGTGTCTTCCTCCCGGTAGTGGCGCATCGTACTCTCGCCGGGAACCGCCCGCCTGTGCACATCAAGCAGGAATCGCGAGTCGTTGTCCTTCGGCCCGATCGCTCCTCG
>JAFKFP010000293.1:12333-14437 GCA_017308185.1 bacterium
GGAAATAGCGGGTGTCATGGAACTGTTGCCGCAGCGAAGGCCTGGACCGCATCGCATCCGCGACCGCAGCCGCCTCTCTCGTCTTGCGCCGCAGCTCCTCGAGGTCTTTGCCGCGGGTAACCGGCTTCGCCTCAGAACTCGCTCCTTCGTTTCGTGACTCGACGTAGGCGGTGTCGATATCGACTGCCTCGTCGCGCTCCCACGGTTCGTGCTGTCCCACTCCAAGGCGCATATAACCCTGCGGATACGCCGGCCCGCCGAAACCGATCTCGTTCCACGCCCACGGATGGCTATAGAAGGCTGCGAGGACGGAACGCATGACCACGTTCCACGCATGCGCCGGGTTGATCGCGTCCCATACGCCGCCCGTCAGCGCGCCCTGCGAAAAAACCTGGCAAATCGTTTCGCGCACATGCTCCGGGGCATGCGCAAACGAAGAATACCCGCGCGTTTCGGCTTCCTGATCGAGGCCCCTGGCGACCTTACGCCACGTCTCGCGGTCGTCAGGCATGTCGGCGTACTGGTAGCCATCGAGTCCCGCCGTATCCGCGTTGAACAGACGCTGGTCCACGAAGTGGAGAACGGGTATGCGCGGTTCGGCGTCCTGCGCCATGACGGTGTCACAGAAGGCCGTGAGCGTCACGACCTCTGCAGCATCAAAGAAGCGGATGGGCGGAGGGTTGTCCACGCGTCCCAGTACGAGGCGCCGAGTAACCTCGTCCCAATCCTTGGCGTTCGAGATGCAGTCGTATTCCGGGTACCGGCCATGCATCTGCGGCGTCACTCCGCGTCGTTGCCTCGGGAGCTGTTTGGGGTCGGCGGCGCGCCCGTCCGGGCGCTGGTGCGGCAGATGGTCAGCGCGTTCAAAGCTGTACACCATGGCTACTTCTCCCGCCTCAGGAGGGAAGCGAGGAGCCCCATCCCGCCAACCATGGCGAACAGCATGGGCGCCATCAACGGCGGGCCCATCACGATGTTGTACCAGGCGTGATGCAGCCCTCCCGGCTTCCGAATCACTCCGCGGGTATGGAAGAAGAGTCCTTCGAGCCCTGTCACGACATAGATGAGAGCGGCAACTGGCAGAAAAGTCTTCGCCGCACGCCGCGAAAACACGCCCGCGATACCTGCCACGAAAATCGGCGGCGTTACGGCGACCGGACTCCACATAAACTTGTTCCCGAATGATGCGCGGTAGTGCTCGTAATACACCTCCGCACACACCATCGCGGCCCCAAAAGTCGTCAGCCCCGACATCATCCGTTCGAAGCGGCCGTACTCGATGTTCTCCGCTATTCGGTCGACGATGCCCGCATCGGCTACGTCGCGGCCCTTTGTCCTCATGTGCATTCGCGCCTCTCCTCGCTAACCTCAGAGCGCATAGCGCTCGGCGTCTTTCGCCCGGAACGTCAATCCAAGTCCGGGTCGCGACCTGTCTGGCCGCAATTCACCTCCAACCGGCTCCAGCGCCCCATCGAACAACATATGCTCAATCCGGACGTGGTCGTGGAAATACTCCAGGTGCCTCACGCACTCGCGGGCACATCCCGCATGGACGTGAAGCGAAGGTGCACAATGTGCCGAGAGCGGTACATGCGAGGCCTCGCACAAACCCGCTGCTTCCAGGAAGCCGGTAAGGCCCGCACACCGGCTCGCATCTGCCTGGAGCACGTCAACCGCACCCGCCCCCAGCATCCGACGGAAGTAATCGGCGTCGTACCCATACTCGCCCGCCGCCACCTCCATCGGCGCGGGAGCGTTATCCCGGATGAGCCGCAGACCCTCCAGGTCGTCGCTCGTAACTGGCTCCTCGAACCACTGCACATCGGATGCGGCGAAACATTCCGCCATCCCCAGCGCCTGCTTGCGCGAATAGGCTCCGTTCGCGTCTACGAACAACTCGGTGTCTCTCCCGATCGCTTCGCGCGCTGCAGCTACGCGTACAACATCGCATTGCGGCTCGCGGCCGATCTTCATCTTCACGCGTGGAATCCCGCTCGCCGCCCAGCCTCCGAGCTGTTGTTGCAGCGTCGCGATGTCGTATGAGGTGAACCCGCCGCTGCCGTAGATCGGCACCGCGTCGCGTACCGCTCCCAGCAAGTCCAGC
>JAFKFP010000294.1 GCA_017308185.1 bacterium
CGACGTTCGAGCACAGCCGCTCTCAGTGCGTGGCCGGCCGCTCCCACCACCACTCCAGGTCAACCAGTTCGAACCCGCTGGCAGGGTACAGTGCTCTCGCGGCCTCATTCACCCACGCAGTGCCGACCAGCGCCGTGTGCATCCCCCGCTCACGAAGCCGTCGCAGCCCTTCGTGGACCACGAGCTTGCCGAATCCACGCCGGGAAAACGCCGCATCCGTGCCCACGGGCTCGAAGTGGCCCACGCCAGCCTCCTCGTCTGCCCAGCAGATGCAGTAGCTCACGATCCGCCCGTCCACATCTTCGAGGATGACATCCAGCCGCTCATCGTAGAGCGGCGCGGCGCGCAACTCGCGATACGCTTCCTCGCTGAACTTCGATGTGCCCCATACCGACCACGCCGCGCGGTGCGCTGCCGCACGAGCAGCGATATCGGCGTCCGTCGCGTATCGAAGCCGCATCCCCCGCGGCAGAATATCCCCGGGCACTCCTTCGCGAAGCGACACTGCAAATCGCACGCCGCCTTCGCGCCCGCGGGTGTAGCCCCGCTGTGCAAGTGCAGCCTCTCGCTCGGAATCGCTCGCCGCCACAAGCGTCGAAATACCGGTCGAAAGGCCCGCATATGCCCGGGGGGTCTGTTCGCCTGGGGCGGCCAGCGCGGCCCGCCGTCCGGCAGCCCAGGCCAGCATCTCGTCTAGTAACGGTGCATCGAGCCGGAGGTCCGCGCGCACATCGAACGCCATCACCGCCGGCGGCTCGAATGCCACCACGCCGGCGAGCCCATCCTCATCCAGCCACAGCTCCACGTCCTCGCACGCCTTACCGCGCAGCCGGTAGAACTGCCAGGTCACATCGCCGGGCTTCCAGTAGGTGCCGCCGGGCAGGCGCGCCAGCATGTTGCTGCGCGCGAAATCGATCAGCAGAGGCAAGTCACGGGAGCCCCCGTACAGGCGCGAATCAAACCAGGTCATAACACGACTCCATTCACAAAGCACACGGCACCGCAGCGCTGCATGTTGGGGCGAATCAGAGATTTCGTGTTTAGCGGACCATCGCCGTCCTGCACAGGGAGTATGCCGAGACGCTATCGGGGCTCCACGCGGTTGTCAATCACTGCCCGCGTCAGCCGCTCGTGCGGGGAACGACCCGCGCCCGTGGATCCATGTGAGTCAGCAGCGCGATCACGAGCCAGCGGCACTCCTCTTCGCGAACGCTCG
The DNA here is from genome assembly GCA_017308185.1 of bacterium. Taxonomy (GTDB): domain Bacteria; phylum Chloroflexota; class Dehalococcoidia; order Tepidiformales; family Tepidiformaceae; genus JAFKFP01. The sequence continues at coordinate 1,217 of JAFKFP010000294.1, forward strand.
AGGGCGTCGGCCGTGCTGTGAACCACTGGCGAATATCCAGCCGCCAGGATCTTCACGATCGACGGCGGCGTGAGCACCTCGACCTCGGTCTCGCGGGACACGGCCGGCCCCTCCCCATAGCCGCCCGGCGACCACTCCCACAACCAGGCCCGGTGCCATAGCAGTGCCCGTTGCGCCGCGTCCTTCGTCGCCACGAACGTCCCGTCAGGCAGATCGCCCAGGCGTGCTGCCCAACGCCGCTGTACCTTCTCCTCCGTCATCCGCTCCGCATGCAGCACCGCGTCGGCGTCGTCCGCTCGTACCCGGCGCGACTCGCCGTACACCTCGCGCCAGAATTCCATGAAACGGTTGTAGTCAGCGCGACGGCACTCCGCACACGGACGGTGGCCCGCCGCGAACGCCGTCGCTTCATCAAGGAAGAACAGTTCGGTGTAGTACCCCGGGTGCATCACCTCGCGATGCCGCCCCTTGAATTCCAGCACACAGGTGATCCAGCGAAGCGTCGTCCACTTCCGCCGCGTGAGCTCTTTCTGCGCGTTGTGCAGGTTCCCGCGATTCCCCATGAACGTCCCCCGCTCCTGCACAGCCACAATCTCGCTGAAGGGCGTCACGCGGTTCTGGAGGGGATGTTTGCCCATCGCCACGTCGTCATCATACCTGCGGCGCGTCAGACCGCCTTGATCCCGCTGATCGCCAGCGAAGCCGCCACCACGATCAGCAACGCTCCGGTCACCCGCGAAATCCCGTCTGCCGCGGCCACCCACCGCCCGCGCCACAGCGCCAGCAACAAGGCGCTGACCAGCACCCACACCACCGCCCCGCCGAACGTCTCCCATCGCCCTCTGTCCACGCTATAGCTCACCGCCGCCGCGAGTGATGCCGGCCCTGCCAACAACGGCGCCCCTAGCGGAAACCACCCATGCGCAATGCGCGGCTCGCCCGGAGCCTGGCTCCCGGGCACGCCCGTCCATAGCGTGTAGACGCCCACCGCCGCGCAGATCATGGCCGCCGCGATGCGAAACGACTCCGCATCGAGGTCGAGCCCGTCCATGATTCGCGTACCGAGCACCACTGCCAGCACGAACAGCACAATCGCCAGCCCCGCGCCAATGGCAATCGTGAGCCGCGGTGTGCCGGGCCCATGCCCCTGCTTGCCGCGCATCGCGAGCAACACCCCCGCCGGGTTGATCGCCGCGAAGAAGACCACCAGCAGCTTCGCGAACTCCATCACCCGCCTGCCTTCGAATCCAGCACCGCCCGCGCACGAAGCAGCCCGGCGAGCGCATGCTGCTGGTCGTCCATCCGCGTCACTCCGTCCCGGGCCCACGCGCCTTCCGCCAGCTGCGGCCGCGGGTCCTTCACTGCCTCCGCTCCTGTAACCTGCCGGCCCACCAGCATCGATGCAGCGCACCCGGCGCGTTCAGCTAGCTTCCCCTCAATGTCGCCCAGCCGCGGGTCTGACTTTGAAATCCGCCACAACGAATCCAGCGCCTCTAGCCATGTGCCCATCCCTGCGGCGCGCGTCTCCGGCCCCTGGAGCAGCTTCGAAACCTCATCGTCCCGCCGCTGCGATTCGTACCGCGTCATGAACCCGTACCGCTCCGCCAGCGAACGCCCGTACGCGACCTCCGCGTCGTCCAGCCGCGTCCACTTCGTCATCTCCGCCAGCCCGTACGCTGCCCACTGGTCCGACCATGGCGGCAAGCTCACGTCTTCCGCTTCGTCGCGCCTCGTCGCTATGTACTTTGCTGTCCGTTGCGATGCCTGGCCCCAGCCTTCGCCCGGAAACGCTGTCTCCATCATCGTCAGCGCCCAGAACGCCTCACCCGTGAAGTAGAGCGACCGCGAACCCGCCATCGGCGCCCCCGCGTCCGCATCGAAGTACCCGGTCATGCTGCCGTCCTCATCCTGCATGAGCACGATGAAGCGTCCCAGTGCGTGCATCAGCGGGTCGTACTGGAGGTCGTGGGTCGCGATGCGGCGTTGTTCGAGCCCGGCCAGCATCAGCGCCGAAGCGCCCAACTCCACGATGTTGCTCCCCGGGTCCTTCACCGCCGCCCAGCCGTCACGCTCCAGGAGGTTGCCCTGCATCCACTGAAGTCCCGCATCGCCGGCCCGCACTGACGAATCGTCTCCCGTCAGCGCGGCGTAGTAGTACAGGCCCATCGTCACGCCCGCGTGCCGCACGGCATCGTAGCCGGGCAATGCCGTCCCGGTATCGACGTTGTATTCGTAGATGTAGCTGCCATCGGACTTCTGCGCCCGCTCGATCCACTGCACTGCCGCCGTCGCGGCCGTCAGCGCCTGCGCCGATGTGACGCTCCCGCAGCGCTGCGGCGCGGCAAGCGTTAACCGCAACACCGCGGCGCCAACAGCCCACACCAGCACCATGCACGCAATTCCACGCACCATTGAGCTGCAAGTTGAAAGCCGCCTGCCGCAAGCCGCAAGTCAGCTGCCTCTTGCACGAATGCCCACCCGCTTATCTGCCAGTCCGCCTAACTCGCACGCCCGCGCATCGCCAGGCCCGTCATCGTGAACGTCACAATCCCGATGCCCGCGATCGCTGCCGCGCCCTTCAGCAACGCGAGCCCGTCCCAGCCGCTCACGATCAGCACGCGCATCCCGTCGAGCAGGTAGGTGATCGGGTTCACGCGGGCAATCGCTGCAAGCCAGTCGGCGAACACATCGAGCGGTGCGAATGTTGGCGCCAGGAAGAGCAGCGGGAAGAACAGGATGAATCCCGCCTGTGCTGCCTGCGGGCTCCCTGTCTTCAGAGCGATGGCCATCCCCATGCCCGAATACGCCAGCGCGAAGAGCCCCGCCGCAAGCACCAGCGCAATCACGCCCACCGGCCCTGTTTCAAACCCCGAACCCACCGCCAGGGCGAGCACAATGATCACAATCGTCAGGATCATCGACTTGATGGCATCGCCAAACATCCGCCCGAGGACGATCGCAAAGCGCGGCGTGGAGGTGAGCAACAGCTTCTCGAAATAGCCCGATTGGATATCGAGCGTCATCGCCAGCCCCGCGCCGCTCGAGATCCCCGCCGCGCCCTGGAGGATCGCCACCGGCAACTGGAAGCCCTTGTAGTCGGCGACATTGAACGCCTCCTTGGCCACATCGCCGATTGCGCCAATCGTGACGACGTAAAAGAAGATCGGGATAAACGCGTTCGCTATCTCGTTGCCAGGTTGGCGAATGGCTTCGCGCAGCGCACGTCTCGTCAACAGCATTGTGTCCGCGATGGCCCTCATGACTTTCCTTCCTGGAGCGACTTCGCCCGCTCCTCTGCTTCCAGGTGGTGCCCGGTCGCCCGCAGGAACACGTCGTCGAGGGTCGCCTGCGTCAATTGCAGCGAAGCGATCGGCAGGCCTTCGTCGTCGAGCGCCCGCACGATCTGCGCGACCGCGCTCGCGCCGTCCCGGATGTACAGGATCGCCTCGTCGCCAGTCACGCGGACATCCTCGGCGCCCTCGAAGCGCCGCAGCGTCGCCTCCGCCTGTTGCAGCGCCGAAGTCCCGCCCGCGAACTTCAGAGAAATCGCATCCGACGAGATGGTCGCTTTCAACTCCGCTGGTGAGCCGCTCGCGACGATCCTGCCGGCATCCATGATCGCGATGTTCTGGGTGAGCCGGTCCGCCTCTTCGAGGTACTGCGTCGTCAAAAAGAACGTCACGCCCAGCCGCGTGTTCAAATCCTGGACGTAGCGCCAGACTGCCTCCCGCGTAATCGGGTCGAGTCCCGTCGTCGGCTCATCCAGGAACACCACTTCAGGTCGGTGGACCAGCGCGCAAGCGAGGTCGAGGCGGCGCTTCATCCCGCCCGAGTACCCCTTTAGCGGCCGATCCGCCGCATCCGAAAGCGTCACCACCTCGAGCAGTTCCTCCACCCGTGTGCGCGCATCGCGGGCTGGCAGCCCGAACAGGCGCGCCTGCAAAGTGAGCAACTCACGGCCGGTCTGCAGTTCGTCGAGGCCCACTTCCTGGAGCGCTACGCCGACCTTCTTGCGCACGGCTGCCGGATGCGCGAACACATCGATGCCCGCAACCTCCGCGCGCCCGCTCGTGGGGCGAAGGAGCGTTGTCAGCATGCGTACGGTGGTGGTCTTCCCCGAGCCGTTCTGACCAAGGAAGCCGAACACCTGTCCCTGTGGCACGTCCAGGTCGATCCCATCCACCGCCCGAATCTCCGGACCGAAGTGTTTCACCAGCTTTTCCGCGTAGATTGCCCGCATCTGGCCCCCGTACTATCGCGCCCGTGAATGAGCGCCCATTCACCTTGCCCGCCCCCGATCTGTGGGTCTACAGACTTTTGGCGGAGCTCCCGCCAGTGTACCGGCACGAGCCGCACATTCATGTACAAAACAGCAGCCTGTCAAGACCGGCGGTCAGTCTCCAGGTACCGGCACCAATTCCTGCCGCGCCTCCGCGTTCGCCTCGATGTCACCCCAGTCGATAAACAGCGGGTGATACTCCACCGTGCGCCAGCGATCGATATTGTCCGCGTAGTGCGGAGACCCTGGCTGGCCCGAGTTTCCCGGCGGGATGCAGATCTGCGCCCCATTCAGATCCGCCAGGTCGAGGATCTGCCGGTACGACACCCCCGCCATCACCGTCGCATCGCTGTCGGAAGTCGTCGCGAACGGTGTCGTGCCATCGCCGCCGACGCCCACAGGCGGCAGGTTGAGGGCATCGGCCAACTCCGGCTGACGGCCAAGATTGTGCCGCCACCGCATCACGTGGCGTGCATCCCAACGCCAGCGCGATGCATCGTCTCCGAACGTCGATACCAATGCCGCGGCGGCCTCCTCAATCGCGCCCCCGATGAGCTGCGGCCATCCAGCGCCATCGGGCAGCATCAACGTCGAGCCAGCCTCTATCTGATCGATGAGAATGCGGCGCTCTTCGTATGGCGTCACCGAGACTTTCACCGCCACCCTCGCGAGGAACGCCCGCAGCGTGCCCGCGGTCAGCACCTCGCACACAGCGTCGAATGCCAGCGCGGCCGCGCTCTCTGGCGCTAGCGTGCCATCCCAGCCATCGAACAGCTCGCACACACGCGTGGGCATGCCGCTACTGACCGGCGCCGCGGCGAACACCGGCGCAAGCGCACGGGCGCCAACGCTGGTCACATCCGCCTGGAACTGGCGCATGTCTTGACGGCCGAACCGCTCCTGCGCGCCGAGTAGCTCGTTCAACCGGTCCGCCCGGAACCGCGAGGCCATGTACGTGAGGTAGTGCGGATAGTCGGGCGTCGTCGTCCGGTTGTTCGCAGTGATGAAGTAACCTCGCGCCGGGTTTTCTTCCGCCGGCAACTCTACATTTGGCACGAACCCGTCCCACTCGTGCTCGCCATCCCATCCCGGGACAGGCACGAGCATCGGCGCGTGTTTCGGGATCCGGCCCGCATACTGGTAGCCGATATCGCCTGCCGTGTCCGCAAAACAGAAGTTTCCGCTCACCGAGTCGTACTCGCGGAATCCTTCGCGCGCCTCGGCCGCCGTTGTCGCATGGACCACGTCCAGCATCGCATCGGTGTCGTGACAGGCTTCCGTGAGTGCCCAGCGGGCCGCGATCACTTCGTCGTCGCGCTCGGGGTCGCCGAAGATCACGGGGCCGTG
>JAFKFP010000419.1 GCA_017308185.1 bacterium
TTTCCTCGTTGGACAGGCACTTCAGCGCCGCATCGCAATTCGCACATCATCGGTTGCATCGTGTCCGGGAAATGCCGCGTTGACGGCCCCGGATGGCGTTTGGCATAACCAATGCCGGATGGCGCAACCGCAACAACTGGGGCACGATGAGGAACGGGCTGTATTCGGTCCACGTCGATCTGCTCGACGGTCGGACAGGCAAAGGCAGTGGCGTAGTCGTATTCCGCGACGGGAAAATTCTCGGCGGCGACGCTTATCTGTTCTACATCGGCAGCTACACCGTCGAAGGATCGGTCTTCAAGGGCGAACTGCAAGTCAATCAGCATACCCGCAGCGTCGATGTGAATCCGCTGTTCGGCGGACAAAACCAACCTGTCGGCATCGGTGTGTCCGGCACATTCACCGAGACCGGCGGCACCATGACCGGCACCGCGCTGGTCGGCAAAGCCAGCCAGATTTTCACCGCGACTCTGCGCAAACTCGCAGACGCCGACTAAGTCTTCCAGCGACGAATCATCTGCGATGGCGACCGATGCGTCGCCGTTATGATGCCGCGAATTCGGTCGGCGCATTGCGCGGCAGGATCATCTGCACGCGCGTGCCTTTGGTTGGCTCCGACTCCAGGTGGATTTGCCCGCCAAGGCGACTGGTGACGATGCTGTAGACGATATGCAGTCCCATCCCCGTGCTGTCTTCGTCGCGCCGTGTGGTGAAGAACGGATCGAATGCCCGCCGCCGAATGTCAGGCGTCATGCCGCAGCCGTTGTCGGTATACAGCACCTCGACATGATCGGCGCCGAACGATCGCACCTTGATGTTCACCTCCCCGGCCGCGCCACCCGGAAATGCATGCGCCACCGAGTTGAGAAACAGATTGGTCAGCACCTGACCGTAAGGACCGGGATAACTGTTCATGACCAGGCCCGGCTCGCACTCGACATTCAATGTCAGGTTCTGCTTGCGGATGCCGGGACGTAGACTCATCACCACCTGATCGGTCAGGTCGGCAAGATTGAAGGTGCGCTGATCGGAATAGCTGCGATCCGCGGCGACCTGCTTGAACGATTGGATGAGTTCGGCGGCGCGATTGAGGTTGCCTACCAGTTGCCACGCCTCGGAGCGTCGCAAGTTGCCCCGCGCGACCTCTTCCGCGAACATCGCCGCCTTGCGTTCCAATGACGACGCGACCGTCAGGCTGATTCCAACGGGATTGTTGACCTCATGGGCAACGCCGGCCACCAGGCGCCCGAGCGCCGCCAGTTTTTCCGCCTCGATCAGCGAGTTCTGCGTTTCCCGGAGATGCTGCAAAGCGGCTTCGGCAGCATCCTTGGCCTTGCGCATTTCCTGCTCGCTACGCTTGCGCTCGCCGATATCCAGCGCGACGGTGACGATCTGCTTGATCTCGCCGTCCGATCCGCGCAGCGGCAACTTGTTGACGAGCCACTGCCGCATGGTGCCGGAGGAATCGACATACTCCTCCTCGTAGAAGCCGAGTTCCTTGCCGGCGTCGAGCACGCGGCGATCGTTTTCGTCGGTCTTCTGCGCGCCGTAGCGCGACATGATGTCGGTGGTGGTGCGGCCGATCGCATCTTCCGGCTCGATGTTGAAAATACTCGCCATGTAGCGATTCATCAGGACATAGCGCAACTGCATGTCCTTGACATTGATGACCGCCGGCACGGTGTCGATCACCTCCTGCAAACGGCGGCGCCCCTCGGCGACCTCATCCTCCGCGCGCTTCTGGTTGGTGATGTCACGCACCACGCCCTCGTAGCGGACGACATTGCCGGCCTCGTCACGCACCGTCGTCGCGCTGTCGGAAAGCCAAAGCACGGTGCCGTCGCGCTGCAGCACCTGATACTCGAACTCGCGCACCATGCCGTCGCGCGCCATGCGCTCCTGATACTCGGTGCGTACCGAGGGATCGAGGTAAATGGTGTTAGCGATATCGGTGGCGCCCTCGATCAACTCCTGTGCGGTGTCGTAGCCCATCATC
>JAFKFP010000405.1 GCA_017308185.1 bacterium
GAACGAAAGGCCATCTACCAGCAGTCCGACTCGTCCATCGATGTGGACTCGCTCACGCCCGAGCAAGCCGCGGCAGAGGTGGTCCACCTCTGGCAGGAATGGCGCGAGCACGAAAGAGACCAGGACCAGCGCCCCGACACAGACGCCCCCGCGACGAGCACGCTGCACGTCGCAGCGTCGGTGCGGACGCCCGGCGCCTCGTACCCGATCTTCGTGCAGAATGGCGCGCTCGACCTGGCCGGGACGGCCTGCCGCGACGCCGGTTTGCAGGGGCGCGCATTCATCCTGAGCGATGCGGTGGTCGGTCCGTTACTCGCCCCGCGCGTGCGCCAATCGCTCGAACACGCTGGCTACCAGGTCTCGGTGTCGACGATCCCTGCGGGCGAAGCCGAAAAGACCCTCGCCACCGTTGAGACTGTCTACGACTGGCTCATCCGTGAACGTATCGAGCGCACCGATTTCCTTGTGTGCGTGGGTGGCGGCGTCGTCACCGACCTCGGCGGCTTCGCGGCGGCCACGTGCCTGCGCGGCATCGATTTCGTGCATATCCCCACGACCATGCTCGGCATGGTCGATGCATCGGTCGGTGGCAAGACAGGCGTTGACCACCGCCTCGGCAAGAACATGATCGGGGCGTTCGCCCAGCCGCGCGCGGTGATCATCGACCAGTTACGGGCGGGCATGGCCGAACTCATCAAGCACGGCTTCATCCTCGACGACGCGCTCGTCGAGGATCTCGAATCACCTGACGGCAGTCTCGCCGCGATGCACACACCCGAGATGATCGCACGGAGCGTCGCCATCAAGGCTGCTGTCGTATCCGAAGACGAACGCGAGGCCGGAAACCGCACCCTGCTAAACTACGGCCATACTGTCGGCCACGCCATCGAAGCCGTGACCGGGTACACCTCATACCTGCACGGCGAGGCAGTGGCGATCGGCATGCGCGCCGCCGGGTACATCAGCCGCGAGATGGGCCTATTGGACGCGGACGGTTTCGAACGTCAGCAAGCGTTGATCCGCGCTGTGGGCCTGCCCGAAGAGGCGCCCGGGTTGGACGCGGACGCCATCATCGAGGCGACGTTGCGCGATAAGAAAGTGCGCTCAGGCAGCGTATCGTGGGTGCTGCTGGAACGCATCGGGCAGGCGACGGTGCGCCGCGATGTGCCGGAGGCCGTGGTGCGGGCGGCGGTGGAGTTGGTGGTCTAGGGGGTCGCGGCAGGTTCGGGGAGCTGGGCGCTGGCACGCAGGTTCGCAGCGCTCAACTCAGCACTGGTGCGGCTCAACATGTCCTGCCATGACTCGAAGTAGCGGGAGTGGGTACGGCGGAGCACATCCTCGGAGTCAGCGTGGAGCAGCACCACTTCCATACCGGATGGCGCATCACGCTCGGCAACACTCAGCGCTGCCAACGCTGCATCCGCGTCATCAAACGGCGGGACGTGGGCGGGTACCGAGCGGGCATCGAACTCGAGTAGGAAGTACCGCATTAGTTGCCTCCTCTGCCATTATCTACCAAGCGCAAGAGGTCAGCCACCTCTTGCTCAATTTCCGCGTGCACTGAATTCAGTTCGGCAGCTCGCATTCGACCACTTCCGACCAGCAGATCATATTCTCTGCACCGGCCACTCAGCACCTGAAGGCGTGCTCGTATGTCCAGCGGCCCCATGCCGTACTTAATATCCATGCCAACGGACGGCCTATGTGCCAGGCGTTCGGATGTGAGCGCCCACAACTGCTGCAG
>JAFKFP010000295.1 GCA_017308185.1 bacterium
GCTGCCGCCCCAGACGCTCGTGGTGCGGCGGCGCCGGGTCGTCGAAGGCGGTGCTGTCGCCGAATCATTGAGCCTTTCAAACTACAGCCCAGGTGCAGTCGACTTCGACCTGCGGGTCGGACTGGCGGCAGACTTCGAAGACATCTTCGTGATCCGCGGACTGGAACGACAGTCGCCGAAGCCAGAGGTCCAGTCGCGCATTGAAGATAGTTGCGTGTGCTACACGTACGACGGCACCGACGGGCAGCGCCGGACAACGGTCGTGCAGTTTGACAGGCAACCGCGGACGCTGAGCGACGAGGAAGCCCTGTTCTCCATCGAATTACAGCCCAGGGAAACGGCAGGGATTCAGATCTTTGTGAGCACACGCGTCGGCGTGAGTCCCGTAAGTGCTTCGGATGCGGATCGCCGGGCACGGCGGCAGGAACAAGAGTGGCTCCACGGACTGGCCTCGATACAGACGGATAACGATGCGGTGAACGACGCACTGGGTCGGGCGCTGATGGACATCCATGCACTTCGCACGCACCTGGGCGATCGGGAGTACCTGGCGGCCGGTGCACCCTGGTTCGACACGCTATTCGGGCGTGACAGCCTGATCGCGAGCATGGAGATGGCGCCGTTCACGCCCGAGCTTCTGCGCAATTCGCTGGGAGTGTTGGCGAGTTACCAGGCAGATTCGACAGATCCGGCACATGATGCCACACCCGGGAAGATCCCCCACGAGCTCCGATGGGGCGAGCTTGCCTCGGCAGGGGAAGTGCCTTTCGGGCAGTACTACGGCAGCGTTGATGTCACGCCACTGTTCATCGTGGCAGCGCATGAGTACTTCCGATGGACCGGTGACCGCGAGACAACCGAGCAGCTGTGGCCTTCGATTTGCAGGGCGACGGCCTGGTGCGACGAACACGCCGGCGAAGGGTTTCTCTCGTATTTGCGGAGATCGTCACATGGGCTCGAGAACCAGGGTTGGAAGGACTCTCACGATGCCATCGTATGGCCGAATGGGCGCCTGGTAGACGGGCCGATCGCGCTCATCGAAGTGCAGGGGTACCTGGCGGCGGCCTACGAGGCCTTCGCACAGATGGCGGCGGTGATGCAATCACCAGACAAGCAGCCGGCGCCCGGCAAGGCTGCCCGCTTCCTTGAGCGCGTCAACGCGGAGTTCGCTGACGAGGAATCAGGCTACGCCCTGTGCCTCGATGGTGATGGCCATCGGGTGCCGACACCGGCCTCGAATGCCGGTCATATGCTCTGGGCGGGCGCCGCACGCCCGGACCTCGCGCAGAAGGTCGCCCACCGGTTGATGCAGCCAGACATGTTCAGCGGATGGGGGATACGCACGCTCAGCACGTCCGTGGCCGGGTTCAACCCACTCGGCTATCACACGGGGTCAGTCTGGCCGCACGACAACGCACTCATCATCGCCGGGATGCGGCGGTACGGGTTCCAGGCGGAGGCGCAGCGCCTCGGCAGCGCACTGCTTGATGCGGCGCTCAACTTCCCAAACTACCGGGTCCCGGAGTTGTTCTCGGGCGATGACCGTCAATTTCGGCACGTGCCAACTCCGTATCCAGTCAGTTCACGCCCGCAAGCATGGGCGGCCGCGAGCGTGCCGTATCTCCTGATTTCGCTCCTTGGGGTCTGCCCGGGCGGAAGTGGCCACCTTTACGTTTCGGGCCCGGTGCTGCCAAAACAACTGAACTGGGTGCGGGTGCGCAATCTGCGGCTCGGGGACGGGTCGGTCGACCTGGTGTTCCAACGTCACGGCGACGAGGTTTCCGTGGAGGCCCAGAACCTTCGAAACGCGGAAGTAGTGCTTTCGGCAGCGCACCCCCATCGCCTGCTCGCAGCCGACTGAGCGCATGGCGCTTGCCCGTCGTGGTACGCTCGCGGCATGGCGGACGCTGTAGCATTCGAAGATGCCGAAGAGATGCTGCGAGAAGCGTCGTTCGAAGACTGCCGGCCGATCTGGTATTCGTCGAACGCGGTCTACCTGGCACAGATGTGCCGGGACGGCGAGGTGTTCGGCGCTATCTACAAACCGGGCCGCGGTGAGCGACCGCTGTGGGATTTCCCGGAAGGCCTGTATCCGCGGGAGGTGGCTGCATACAGGCTCTCACAGCTGCTGGGGTGGACGTTCGTGCCACCAACTGTCCTGCGCGAAGGTCCTGAAGGGCCGGGTTCGCTCCAGCTCTATATCCAACACGACGCCAACGAGCACTTTTTCGTACAGCGCGACCGGGCCGAACTGCACCCACAACTCCAGCGCATGTGTGTGTTCGATTTGGTGGCCAATAACGCCGACCGCAAAGGCGGACACTGCCTGCTCGATGCACAGGGCCACATCTGGGGCATCGACCACGGGCTGTGCTTTCACGAGCAGTACAAGCTGAGAAGCGTTATCTGGGACTGGGCAGGCGAGCCCGTAGCTCCTCAATGGGTGGAGGAGTTACGGACTGCGTCGTCGACAATCGAGCAGGATCCCCAGATGGCGGAGTTGCTCACCGCGCGGGAGATGTCAGCGTTGGTTGCACGGATCGGTCGCTTTTGCGAGTCGAAGCGCTTCCCAATGCCGGGCGCCGAACGGCACTACCCGTGGCCGCTCGTGTAGCCGCTGCGTCGGTCAGGCTGTGACGGCCTGCCTGGCTTTCGCGGCTGCGGCCTCAAGGGCTTCGAACATCTCGTGTGCGGACTGCTCCGTCAACGTTTCGTCGAGCAACGGCAAGTACACCTGCTCCTCCTTGACGAAGTGGACGCGTGTGACAGCGTAGACGGCATAGAGACTCATGCGGAGCTGTTGCAACTGTTCAGGCGTCGCCGAGGGCAGATGCGAGGCGGCTTCGGCAATCTCGCCGGTGCCGTGGGCAATCATCTGGTGGTCGACCATCATCGTGGCCGTGGCGCGCGGCGAGCCCATTGCTTTTCCGACCTCGGGGTACAGTACAGCTTCCTCTGCCTGGGCATGCACCAACAGATGACCGCGGAGAAACTCGAGGGCGGCATCGACGCGCTTTCGGACTTCCTCTTGCGGTAGATTGCCGACGGCTTCGGCGGCATCTTTGACCGATTCGAGGTGGGGAAGAAGTTCGCGATGCTCATCGCGAAGGGGCTGAGTGAATGCTGGCATTTCGTGGCCCTCCTTCTGCGGTCAAGGTACGCCTGTAGCAATGACACATCAACGAAACGTGAGCGCTTTCGATAGCGTCATAGACTCACTCATGCGCAAGGTCGCATGCGATGAGCAGCGCGTGTTCGACTGCATCAGCAGATCCGGCGTGCTGGTGACTGGCGGATGCTGAAGGGCGTTGCACACGCACGGACAGCAGACGGCAGCGCTGCAGAGGATTCGTGCGGGGAGCAGTGAAGGGATAAGCTTTCGGGCAAGACACTCGCCGCGCCAGGCGCCGCGGCACAACGGAGGGATGGGAGCACGATGGCTTACGACAGCCGGCAGCACAGCAGGGTGATGATTGATGGTCCGGACAGGGCGCCGGCACGGTCGTATCTCAAGTCGGTAGGCTTCACGACGGACGACTTGAAGAAGCCGCTGGTGATGGTGGCGCACGAGTGGATCGGTACGATGCCATGCAACTTCAGCCAGCGCATGCTCGCGCAGCAGGTAATGGCAGGAGTCCGTGCGGCGGGGGGCACGCCGATGGAGGTGAACACCATCTCGATTAGCGACGGCATCTCCATGGGCACCGAGGGCATGAAGGCGTCCCTCATCAGCCGCGAGGTCATCGCCGACTCGATTGAGCTGTGCGGCGTGGGCTATTCGTTCGATGCGGTTGTGATCATTGTTGGCTGTGACAAGACCATCCCCGCGGGTGCGATGGCGCTCGCCCGGCTGAATCTGCCGGGGCTCATCCTTTACAGTGGCTCGATCGCCCCCGGCCGGTACGAAGGCCACGACGTGACGATCCAGGACGTGTTCGAAGCAGTCGGCCGTCATGCCGCCGGCAACATGAGTGAAGACGCACTCGAAGCTATTGTCGATGCCGCGTGCCCCGGCGCCGGCGCCTGCGAGCAATCCGTGGGTGAGGCGGCGGGCGAACTGGTAATGGATGTGCTCAAGCGTGGCGTACTGCCTCGAGACATTCTGACGCGCAAGGCGTTCGAGAATGGCATCCGCTGCGCCGCTTCCACGGGCGGGTCGACGAACTCGGTGCTTCACCTGTTGGCCATCGCCAAAGAGGCCGGCGTCGCACTGGACATTGATGATTTCGACCGCATCAGCGAGGACACGCCCCTCATCGGCGACCTCCGGCCGGGTGGTCGTTATGTAGCCCTGGATATGGACCGCGCCGGCGGCACTCCCTTGCTCGCACAGCGGCTGTTGGGCGCCGGCAAGCTTCACGGTGACGCGATGACGGTCACCGGACGCACCATCGCCGAAGAAGCGGCGAAGGCCGTGGAGACACCGGGCCAGGACGTCATCCTGCCGGTGGAAAAAGCCCTGAAGCCGACAGGCGGTTTGGTCATTCTCAAGGGTAATCTCGCGCCCGACGGATGTGTGATCAAAGTCGCCGGTGAGGAGCGCACCGAGCACACCGGCCCGGCACGCGTCTTCGAGTGCGAGGAGGACGCATTCCACGCCGTTTCCGAGGGCAAGATTCGCGCCGGGGATGTGCTCGTCATTCGAAATGAAGGTCCCCGGGGAGGCCCGGGAATGCGCGAGATGCTCGGCGTCACCGCCGCGCTCGTCGGTGCGGGCCTGGGCGAAGAGGTGGCGTTGCTGACCGATGGCCGGTTCAGCGGCGCCACGCACGGACTCATGGTTGGCCACGTTGCGCCCGAGGCCGCGACTGGCGGCCCTATCGGACTTGTGCATGAAGGAGATACGATTTCGATCGATATCACAGGGAGGCGTATGGACCTGCACGTGGACGAGGCGGAACTGGCGAAACGGCGTGCATCATGGACACCGCGGCCGCCCCGTTACACGCGCGGGGTGTTCGCAAAGTACGCGCAGCAGGTCTCGAGCGCCGCACAGGGGGCAGTGACCAGTTGACAGAGGCGAGGCAGCCGCGAGTCCCGTTCGACCTTCAAAACGGCGAGCACGTCGTGCTCTTCGCGCGGCGCCACTGGCTCTATCTCGCCCTGCAACTGGTGAAGTACATCGGCATCGCCCTGATCCCGGTTGTGGTTGTGTCGGTTGTGGTCGGGATTCTCCAGGGGTTCGAAGGGACGGCAGGGCTGGTCATCCTCTTAATAGAGCTGGTCTGGGTGCTGTTCTGGGCAACGAAGGCGTATTTCGCCTGGTTCGCGTACGAACACGACATCTGGGTGGTAACGAACCAACGGGTTGTCGACTCGAACAAGCCAAACTGGTTTTCGAGCCGCCTGGCCTCCGCCGACCTCGTGGACGTGCAGGACATGTCTGTGAGTAAGAACGGCCTGTTCCAGACGATGTTCAATTTCGGGCATGTACGGTGCCAGACGGCCGGCACGATGGAGAACTTCGTCATATCGGGGGTGCCGAACCCACAGCGGGTTCTGCAGGTAGTAGATACCGCGCGCGACGCGGCCCGCCGCGCGAGTTCGGCACCGGCCCGCTAGCCAGCTGCGGCCCTTTCTGGGAGGGATGATGCGGATTCTCACATTGAAGCGAAGCGTCGTGCCGGCGGTGGCGGGCGTGGGCGCCCTGGCGCTGGTGGTCCTCATGCTGCCGCCGGGACGTGCGCCGTCCTCAACAATTGCTCAGTCGCCCGGGGCGTACAGGCTTGCCATTGGCGGGCTTGCAGCTGACGGGTTCGCTCCCACTGTGAGTATCTCCAAATCGACCGCCTACCAGGGCGGCGCCATCGAAGTGAAAGCGACAAACGCCACTGCCGGACAGGTGACCGTGCTGGGGAGGACGTATGTGCTGGAACCAGGCGCGGGTAACGGCGTCTCTGGTTTCGTCGGGTTCGGGACGGATGATCCACCAGGGCCCGCGACACTCGACATTTCGGTAACTGGTATTGACGGCCAGGCAACCGAGACGACCCGGCCGTTCACTGTCCTTGCGACGGATTGGACTGTGGAGGACATCGTGCTGCCGCCAGGACCGAGTGAAATCCTCGACGACCCCGCCAAGATCAATGCGGAGGCCGCACAGGATGCAGCGATCTACAGCAAGGTCACGCCTCGAAAGTGGCTCGATACATGGGCCGCGCCGGTGCCCATCAGCCAGGCAGACATCACGAGCTACTTCGGCGAGCAGCGTTCGTACAACGGCGGGCCGCCAGCAGGCCACCACGGCGGCACCGACATCGGCGTGCCGGCGGGGACACCCGTTCATGCCACAAACGACGGTACGGTCGTGCTCGCACAACTCACGTATGTACGCGGGAACTTTGTGATCATCGACCATGGGGGAGGCGTTTTCACGGGCTACGGCCACATGCAGTCCTTGGCCGTAACCGCCGGTCAGACCGTGAAGCAGGGCGATATTCTCGGGTACGTGGGCCAGACGGGACTCGCCACGGGTCCGCACCTGCACTGGGAGATGTCAGTCGGCGGACAGCTCGTCGACGCGCTGCGATGGCTGGACGGCACGCAGGGTTTTTGACGCTCTCATCGACATGAGCCAGCGTGGGGGCGCGGCAACAAGTGTCGCCCTCGTTAACGAAGCAATGGTTTCTATACAAGCCTTCGGCCTCGCGCGGTGGCGCAACCCGATGGGATGTGCGATCCTTCACAAGGGCGCATGGGTTGGGACAACGGCTCATGGGAAGCATGGTCATCTACCGTGCATACGCACGGGAAAGGCATGTAGCAGCAAACTGGAATGAAACTTGCGCAGGGCCTGGCACTCGGTACGTGTTTCCTCACGCTCGTCTTGATCGGCATTGGCGCTTTCGTACGCGCGAGCGGCTCTGGGCTTGGCTGCGGGCCTGACTGGCCTACGTGCAGCGGCGGCGGAGTCATCCCGCCGGATACCTACCACGCGATCATCGAGTCCACCCACCGGTATGTAGCCTCGATCGTGGGTGTGCTCACGATTCTCACAGCCATCGCGACCTGGAAGTGGTACCGCAGCTCGCCCGTCGCGATGTGGGCAGCGGGAATCGCTATTCCGCTGGTCGCGTTCCAGGCGATTCTCGGCATGATCACGGTCAAACACGAACTCGCGCCGGCAGTCGTGGCTTCGCACCTCATCGTCGCGATGGTGTTCATGAGCTGCATGCTCGCGGTATGGGTCGCGATGTACCTCGAAGACCCCGAGCGCGGGCACCGGTTGCGTGCCGTGGTGTCGTCGGCAGCGCGCGGGCCTGGCCTGGCAAGCATCGCGGCAATGGTGTGGCTCACGGGTGTGATGTGGATCGGCGCATTCATGGCCGAGAGCGGCGCGAGCACTGCCTGCAAGGGGTGGCCGTTGTGTAACGGTTCAGTCACGCCTGACGGTAGCGAACACGAGATCGTGCACATGGTGCACCGCTACATCGCGGGCCTCTTCATTTTCCTTGTGGCGGCGGTCGCCTACCAGGCGTGGAAGCACCGACACGAGCTCTTCTGGACCGCGCCCGTGGCAATCGGGGTGAGCGTGCTCTACGTGTTGCAGGTATTGGTCGGCGCGCTGAACGTCTGGTACACGTTTCCCGATTGGCTCTCCGTGTCGCATACCGTCATTGCAGCGAGTGTGTGGCTGACGCTGTCGGCTGCCATCCTGTTCACGTACTATTCGCCCGCTCGCGAACGGAAGGTGAGCGTGCTCGCGGCGGCTGATCGGCCCAGAGAGGCGCAGCGCATATGACGGCTCGGGTGGAGGTCCTGGTCCAATCGTCTTGGGTGGAGACGATTCGCGGCTACATCGCGCTCACAAAGCCGGGCATCATCGGGCTGCTCCTGATCACGACCGTGCCCGCGATGGTCGTCGCACAACGCGGGTGGCCCTCAACGTGGCTCGTAATCGCGACGGTGGTCGGCGGGACGCTATCGGCGGCGGGAGCCGACACGATCAACTGTTGGTATGACCGCGACATCGACGCGATCATGAAGCGGACGCGGAACCGGCCACTCGTCACCGGCCTCATCCAGCCGGCGCACGCGCTCATGTTCGGTATCGCACTCGGCGTCATCGGCTTCTTCTTCCTGTGGGCGACCACGACGCTCGCGGCGGCCTGCCTCTCGCTGGCGGCGCTGCTCTTCTATGTGTTCATCTACACGATGTGGCTGAAGCGGCGCACGCCTCAGAATATCGTTATCGGGGGTGCGGCCGGGGCGTTCCCTCCGATGGTCGGCTGGGCGGCCGTGACCGGCGATGTTTCGCTCGCGGCGTTCGTGATGTTCGCCATCATCTTCTTCTGGACGCCGCCACATTTCTGGGCACTCGCGCTCAAGGTGAAGGGTGACTACAGCGAAGCCGGCGTCCCGATGATGCCCGTCACGAACGGCCCGGAGTACACGCGCATCCAGGTGCTGCGATACTCGGTGCTGCTCGTGCTAGTGACACTCCTGCTCGGGCCGGCCGCGAAGCTGGGTTGGCTGTACATGGGCACGGCGCTCATTTGCGGCGGCGTGTTCGCGGTGATGGCGTACCAGCTCTGGCGCCACCCTGAGAAGACGTCGCCGATGCGACTGTTCATGGCCTCGATGATCTACCTGGCCGTGGTATTTGTGGCGATGGGACTCGACGCGCTGCTGATCTGAGTACCGAGTACCGAGTACCGAGTACCGAGTACCGAGTACCGAGTACTGAGTACCGAGTACCGAGTACCGAGTACCGAGTACCGAGTACCGAGTACCGAGTACCGAGTACCGAGTACCGAGTACCGAGTACCGAGAGGGTTGTGGCGCGGACTGGCTTCGTGTGCAAACGGAATCGCGGCCGGTTCGCGTACCTGCTGCGTTGAGGCTCCCCGTTCCCTGTTCCCTGTTCCCCGTTGTCACCAGGGGCGGCGCCACTTGTTCCAGTCGAAGGGCTCGATTCCGCCTTCAGTGAGCATCCACATGGTTGCCTCGGCTTCGCCTCGATTGATATCCAGGAACCCAATCGTGCCGAGTTGCGTTTCGAGATTGCGGGGGTACGTAGGCGAGCCGGGATTGATGCAGAGCTTGCCATCGATGTGGTCGATCGCTTCGACGTGGGTATCGCCGTGGATGACGATGTCGAGGTCGTTTCGGCCGAAGTAGCGATTGAGGGCGCGTTCGAGCGTGAGGTGGGGAGGATACTCGGGGATGGGCACCTCGTGGGTCATGCCGACCAGCAGGCCGCCGAGGTTCAGCAGCCAGGCCTCGCGCAGACGGTCGTCGTAGGGCTGGACGGGACGGCCGCCGGAACCATCGTCGCCATTGCCGCGCGCGGCGTAGGTCGGTGCTACGTCAGTCAGTTGGTCGATGACTGAAAGGTCGTGGATGTCGCCGGCATGCAGGATGCAATCGACGCCGCGAAAGGCATCGAAGACCTGTGGCCATAGTTCGTGCCGGGCTTCGGGGATGTGGGTATCGGAGATGAGCCCGATGCGGAGGGTTTCGCGGTCGCTCAATTCGGAGAGGGTGGGTTCCATCATGTGAGCCCCAGTTTGGGGCAGTGATGAGGTATGAGGAATGAGGAATGAGGACTGCGTTTGTTCGGCCCGAACGTTTGTTGCGGCTAAGCTGGGCGGATGACGGTTCGATGTAGCCGCTGGCCCACCTTGCTAACGATGGTGCTGTTTGCGCTGGCGCTCGTCGCGAGTGGCTGCGCGAGCACTGCCAGTGCTCCCGGCGCAACCGTGGTACCGACGCCCAATGTCGCGCCCCTGGGGCCCCGCGCGACGGCTCCGAAGGGCATGGCAACGGTCGTCATCGATCAATTGCCGCCAGAAGCGCGGCATGTCCTGCAGTTGATCGGTGAGGGCGGGCCGTTCCCGTATTCGCAGGATGGTGTGGTGTTCGAAAACCGCGAGAAGCTGTTGCCGAAGAAAACGAGCGGATACTACCACGAATACACGGTGCCGACTCCTGGATCAGACGACCGCGGAGCGCGCCGGATTGTGACGGGCGAGGGTGGCGAACGGTACTACACCGACGACCACTACGCCTCGTTCAGATGGATCGTGCCATGACACAGCTCGGAGAGATGCTGCGCGGAGAGCGGTCACCGGGTGTGTTGCACGGGCGGGATGTACCGTCGCGACGGGTGATAGAGCGCCTGGTGACGGAGTACGGCTGGCAGATCCGCGACGTAGACCTGGCTGATGTGGATGGCAAGCAGGGGTTCATCGAGGCGTGGGCGCGTGGCCTCGGATTTCCTGCGTGGCACGGGAAGAACTGGGACGCGTTCGAGGAGATGCTGCACGATTTGTCGTGGCTGGGGGACCTACCGGGGTGCATCGTGACAGTGCATCGCATGCGCGAGAGTGATGCGGACGTGGAGTTTGGGATGGCGATTGTGGAGGACGCAGTGGAGCGGCGGCGCGAGGGTGAGATGCCACTGATTGTCCTAGTGCGGTAATTGACGCGCTGTAGACGCTGCGTTGACAAGTTGCGGAGAGGGCGAATATCGTGCGGCGAGACGTTCGACTGAGCTTTCGGGAGGCGGACCGATGATCGAACCGGGCCAGCTGCTGGCCGCCTTACGCGCGGGACACTACCACTACATCAGCGAGGCCGAGATGCGGTGTCTTGCGTTGTTTGCGCTTGGCTACGCGGCCGAGGATATCGCCGGTGCTGTGGCTGAGAGCGCAGCGACCGTCCGCCGCCGCCTGCGGCGCGTACCGGAAGCCGCGTCCGCCCGTGTGGGCCTAGCAGATCTTGCGTAAATATTGGCAACCGCGATCGGATCAGCTCCTTAGCATCGGTAGCCACAAGGAGGTTCCGCATGCGTAGACTCGCATATAGAGCCCTATTGACACCCTGCGCAGGCGCGATCCTGGCACTCACGGCGGTCGGGCTGGCCTCGGCTAACGGTTTCACTACGGACTCATGAAGATGTACGTGGAGCGGTTCGACCTCGTTTCCCGGCATGTTCATCGGGTGTGCGGTCACAAATGGTACTGTCGAGTGCGCGTCGTCAATGGGTGTCCAACTCGACTGGCAAGATGTCAATGACGGTAGCTGGCACTCTGAATCGTGGAATCGGGAATATGACGAGGCCCCCATCACTGTCTATGAAGCCGAGTCGCTCGCTGGCTCACATCTGGTGTACGTGACAGGTCACGGATACGGCCAAATCGAAAACACACACGAGCCCTAGTGGGCAAGCCCCGAAGCATCGGGTAGGAGGATTGCCATGCACACGACCATACGTTCGACCAAATGGGTGTTTATCGCTGCGGCAATCGTCGGTATGGTGGTCGCTGCCGCACTACTGACCCTGCACACCGCGAACGGCAGCAGTCGCCCGCATATCACGCCTGCTGATGTCCATCAACTCGCGAAGCAAGCGCAGGGGGACGGTGCCGGGGCATCCGTCGCCGCAGCGCTGGCTGATGGAGCGGTAACACGTGACCAGTACCGAGCGGCAGTCCACGCGACGATGCAGTGCCTGGAAGACGCAGGTGTTTCCGTCCACGATGTCCGTGATACGGGCGATCGTATCCAGTTCCAATTCGGGGGCGGCCAGATCAGTCACGAGGAGCTTGCGGCACAGAAGGCCGTGTACGAACGCTGCTACAACCAGTACGAACGCGCTGTCGATATCGCGTGGGCGGGCCAGCATTGATGCGCAGGAGCCAGCCGGGTGACACGCCGTAGCGCCGGGCTCAGCCCAATTGGCATGATGGTCAGCGGCGCCGTGCTTCGTGGAGATGGAATAGGCCTGTGATCGTTGGGATTGCGCTGGTCCTGGCATGCTGGGTGGTAGCGGCTATCGTGTGGAGTGTGATCGCTTCGGCGACCCGGCGTAGGGCGCAAAGGATGGCGGCAGCCGCGATTGTCGCGGCGCCCATCGTTGCAGGAAGCGTGGCGGCGGCAGTGTATTCGCCCTCTGGCTACGAACCATGGCCAACCCACATTTTCGCCCTGGTCTGGGCATCGCTCGTCGCGCTCGCGGCGCTGATGGTGTCGGTGATCGCGCTCGGCTTTGCCGTTTCGAAACGGGGCTAAAACCCACACAAGCTCGCCCGTTTATGCGCTGCGCTACACCGTCCGACGGAACACCTGTTCGAGGGCAGCTTGTTTGCGCTCGGCGGCGGCGCGTTCCTTTTCGAGGCGCTTGTCCGTCCGGGCGCTGACTCGCGTTTCGTACGGGACCCAGCGGGCGACAAGAAACGCGATAACGGTGATGAAAATCGCATTGCCCACGGCGGAGACGATGAGCACGCCTATGCGTTGGTCAAAGAGTGGGTCGGGGCCCCAGGATGGCATGGCCTTCGCCATCGAAGGGTGGAAGACCGAACTCATGGACGTGAACATGCCGCCGAACAGCGCCTTATGCGTGACCTCCACGAACACGTAGAAGATGCGCAGCGGGAAGTTCATGCGCCAGCGGACGGGGTCGGCACAGAGGGCGGGGAAATAGAAGAGGATGCCGATGAAGAGCATCGTGAGGAGTTCGATGTCGCGGACTGCGCCGTTGCGGGCGGCGATTTCGGTGAGCTTGCTAAACTGCCAAACGTACGTCACGACCGCGAACGCCAGCCACGAGAAGAGCGGGTAGGTGAGCACCGTCGATATCGGGTTGCGGTAGAGCCATCGCAGGCGGGCGCGGCCCCGTTGTGTGTCTGTGGTCCGAAACGCGAGCGTGAGCGGCGACGCAAGCAACAGAAAGATCGGCGCCACCATGGAGATGACGATGAAGCCGACGAACGTCATGAAGAGGAAGACGTTGCCGTAGTGCTGCATCGGGCTCATTGTCGCGATGGCGATAAGGACGAGGCCACCGATGAAGCTCCACATCTTCCAGCGCGGGTGCGGCACGCGCGGGTTCGTCGCTTCGAGTTTGCGAAGCGCCGAAATGTACCACCACGCGGCAACGATGAGGAGGACGATCCAGAACGGGTCGAACCGCCAATGCGAGAGCATCTCCCAGAGGCTCGGTTGCGACACGATGTACTCGGATCCCGGGGTATTCAGCGAGCGCCGAACGCCTCGAACGTGAGGATGGTGTAGGTTTCGCGGATGTTCGGGATGGTATGGATTTGCTGTTCGATGAGGCGGCCGATGGAGTCGATCTCCTCGACGTAGAGCTTTACGAGGAGGTCATATTGCCCGGTGATGCTATGGGCTTCGGAGAATGCCTCCACTTCGGCTATCCGGTTAGCGACTTCGGTCCCGTGGCCGGGTTCGGTTTTGACCATGACAAACACTGCGCGCATCACTCAGAGTCTACGCCGCGCGTGCGCGTAAAGCGCAATGTCACGCCAACAAAGCGCGAGATGTCATGGAATCGCAACGCATGGAGAGCGGTGTCACGTGAGGAGCGTGAGGATGCGGTCAAGAATGAACGCGATGGCCAGTCCCGAAACCGGGCCAGCAGCCCAGCCGCGCAGGATCCCAATGAACTGCCGGCGCTGCACGGTCTCGCTCCCGCGCGCGTAGCCAGCTCCGGCCATCGCCCCGATGAGGGCCTGGTTCATGGACGTGAAATAACCCTGCGTCACGGCGATGAGCACCACGAGCGCCTGGACGCCCTGGGCGGCACTGGCCATCGTAAGGTCCATGTGGACGACATCGAAGGCGACCGTCTGAAGTATCCGTTTCCCCCATGTGAGGGCACCGATGGCGATGGCGATGCCGCCAAGCAGTCCCGCGACGCGAAGCGAGAAGAGATCGGTCATGATGAGGGCGCCGGTTGCATTGGACACATCGTTCGCGCCCATCGCGAATGATGCCGCGATGCCCACTGCGAGGAGCAGTGCCGGGAGCCATCGCAGCAAGAACAACGTCGGCTCGATGGGAAGGCGCGCAGAGGCACGGGCGGTATCGGTGGTATTCGGTGCAAGCGGCGCCACGACATTAGGAAACCACCGCTGCCACGGGCCGCGAGCAGGTGACGAGGCGCCCTGGGCTATTGGCGACGGGCCGCCCGCGCCCGCGGCCACCAACACCTCCTCGCGCACCTGGACGCGCGTGGCCTCGGTTGGAATGGCCAGGTCCAGCAGCCGGGTGAGCGCGTAACCGAGGATGACGGCGGCGATGGGCGCGATGATCCAGACGACGACCAGTTCACCGATCGTGGCCCAATCGATGTGGATGCCTGCCGCCAACCCAACGCCGACGACACAGAAGACCAGGATCTGGATTGTGGAGGTTGGCACTTTCGCGTAGTTGTAGAAGAGCGTCAGACCACCTGCCGCGGCGACGATGGCGATGGCATCTACCTTCGAGACCTCGTTCGAATCGATGATGTGGAGGCCGACGGTTTCCTGGACACCACCGCTGGCGAACGTGGCGCCCAACAGCGCAGCGACTGCGATCAGGACGAGTGCGGGCCAGATGGAGACCGCGCGTGCCGCATGAGGCATGCCCATGACCGCACCGGTGTAGTGGACGCCAAGGTTCCATGCGAACGCGAGTACGACGATTACGAGGATGACATTTGCCGCCACGCGCGTAGCCTACGCGGTGCAGGCGTACCGCAACACGGGCATAAGACGCACGCTTATGCCGGGGTTGGTGGGCGGCCAACACCGATGTAATGCACGCCAGACGCCTCGATGGCGTCGCGATCGAGGGCGTTGCGGGCATCGAAGATGAGCGGTGCGACAGACGGCCAATCAAGCGCTGCGTATTGGCGGTGGTTGGCGTGGACGATCGCGATATCGAAGCCGTGCGGGGGCTCCGGAGCCGGTTCGAAGCCGAGCGCGCGCACACCGTCGTCGCTCAGGAGGGGGTCGTGGCCCTGCACGATTGCACCCGCGGCACTCAACTCGCGAAGGAGATCAACGGCATTTGTGTGGGGGGTGACGGCGACATTCGGCCGGAACGTCAGTCCGAGCACGACGACGCGCCGGCCCGACAGGGGACCGGTGAGTTGTTCGAGCCGCTGTACGGCGTAACCGGGCATCTCGTCGTTCACGCGCCGGCCAAGTTCGGACAGGCGGCTCGGGCCAGCGCCCTGCATCAGAAATCGCGGATAGACGGGTATGCAATGGCCGCCGACTCCAGTGCCCGGCACGTGGATATGACAATAGGGCTGACTGTTCGCGGCCCGAATGACCTCGCTGATGTCGACGCCGTACACGTCGGCGTCGATGGCAAGCTCGTTGGCGAGCGCGATGTTGAGGTCGCGATACGCGCCCTCCGCAAGCTTGCTCAATTCGGCGGCTTCAGCGCTCGCAAGCTCGATCGTCTCGGCGCCAAAAACCTCCCGATAGAACGAAGCAGCTTTCGCACCACCCTGGGCATCAACACCGCCCACAACCTTCGGATACTTGGCAAGGTCCTCGATGACGCGGCCCATCAGTAAGCGTTCGGGGCTGAACGCGACCGAGAAGTGGTGCCCGAGCTTGAGGCCGCCGGCTTCGAGACGCGGCGCGAGGTCGCGCCGTGTCGTGCCGACGGGCAGCGTTGTATCGAAGATGCAGAGGCTGCCCGGCTGGAGTCCCTGCGCGACGGTATCGGCGGCTGCGAAAAGGTGGCGGAGATCAGCGCGAAAGGCACTGTCGATGTCGACCGCGACCGCAACGAGCACGCCCCCGCATTCGCGCACCGCGGCGGCGGTATCGGTAGTGGCACGGAAGTTGCCGGATGCGACTACCTCTCGGAGCAGATCGCCCAGCCCGGCCTCGTCGGGCATGGGATTCTCTCCACGGTTAACCTGATCAACGCGCGTGCTGTTGATATCACAACCGATGACGGTGTGGCCGCGCTTGGCGATGGCGGCAGCGAGCGGCAGGCCGATGCGGCCAATCCCGATGACCGCTACGTTCATCGAACCACCTCGAGCGAGTCGAGCGTGACGGGGGCACCTGTTTCGGCTGAGCGCACGAATGCCTCGACCACGCTGAGTGCGGCTATGCCGGCCGTCGCATCGACTGGCGGCGGGCCGCCGTGCAGGATGGCATCGCGGAAGGCTTCGAGTTCGACGCGAAGCGGTTCGCGGCTGGGAATGGGATAGCGAGTCATAGGCCCCTCGGTGACGCTAGCGATTGCGCCCTCGCGGGCAGTGGCAGCGTAGTTTTCGTAGAACGAGAGCGACTGGGCTGCGTAATCAACCACGAACATCCCCCGTTCACAGAGCACCTCGAGTTCGCGCCGCTTCGTGGGGGTGAGCCAGTTGATTTCAAGGACGCCCATCGCGCCGCCGGAGAACCGCAGCATACCTGTGAAGAGATCTTCGAACTCGGTCGTGATATGCCGTCGTGCATCGCCATAAACCGTCTCGACTTCCTTGCCGAGCAGGAACCGCATGATGTCGATGTCGTGCGGCGCGAGATCGTGGATGACCCCCACATCGCGGATGCGATGCGGGAACGGTCCGACCCGTCGCGCACGCAGCTGCAGCACGTTGCCGCCCTGCCCTGCGTCGAGCCGGGCCTTGAGTTCCTGAATGGCGGGGTTAAAGCGCTCGATGTGGCCCACCGTGAGAATGACGCCGGCCACTGCGGCCGCCGCCGCGATGGTATGCGCCGAGGATACATTTGCGGCGAGCGGCTTCTCCACCAGCAGGTGCGCGCCGCTGGCGATGACGGCAAGCGCCACCTCCTCGTGCAACTGCGTCGGCACGACGACTGATACCATCTGTGGGGCCGCCTCGCGTAAGAGCGTCGCGGCATCAGCGAATGCCGGGGTCGGACGGCCGGCAGTGGCTTTCGCGCAGCGGGACTGATCGGCATCTGCAACAGCCACGAGTTCCACGCCATCGAGATCGGCGAGGACACGAGCGTGATTGGCGCCCATGGAACCGAGTCCGATGACGGCTGCGCGAAGTGGGGCTGTCACTATTCGAGAGTAACAGGTGGCCGTATAAGCGGGGAGCTTCAGACTCGGCCGCGGGCTGGCCGCCGGAGTGCAGTAGCGATAGGCCGAAGAACGCTACTCCGGCTCACTCTGCAGCGATTCGCCAGCAAGGCAGGCGGGGATCCACTCCGTGAGCAGTGCATCAATC